>DDXO01000013.1:67762-121897 GCA_002347155.1 Caldifarciminota bacterium UBA2258 | reverse complement strand
GCGGTACAGTCCCCGTTTTCCGGGAATCTGCTGCCGGTTGAGTGGGAATGGAAAGCTCCCTGCGAGGACGCAGTGCCCGCCCGTTCGGTTGGCGCGCGGGGGCGCGGCAGGGCCTGCTTTACGAGGCCGGTTTGTCGGTTGGCGGGGTCGAGGGTTCGGGAGGCGAGCCGGACTCGGCTTTGACGTAGACGAGCCGGAGTTGGTAGATGACGTCGTCGAGCAGCGCGGTCTCGTCTTCCGTGCGGTTGCCCTCGGTCTTGGTCTTGAGCATGTCGAGGGTGTCGATCGTCAGTTTGGCCATGGGCAGGTTGACTTCCACTCTCTCGGTGCCGGGGAGTTTGGCCGCGCCCATGTAGAGGAAGGCGGCCGTGGCCAGTTGCATGACGTGCGAGCTGAAGGTCGCTCTTTCTTTGAGCAGGTTCGGGTCCAGGTGTTCATCCATTGTTGTAGTGGTCCAGTAGTGTTCGGGTCTTCTCGACTTTGCCTCCGCGCAGGTAGACCCGCGGCACGCGCGGGCTGACCCGGCAGGTTATCTCGTAGGGAATGGTCTCGGCCCAGGCGGCGAGCTCGTTGGCGGTGATGGTGTCGCCGTCGGCCGAGCCCAGCATGGTGACGGTGTCGCCTATTTGAGCGTCGCGTACATCGGTGACGTCGAGCATGGTCAGGTCCATGCAGACGTTGCCGACTATCGGCACGCGGCTGCCCCTGACCAGTGCTTTGCCCCGGTTCTTGAGCGACCAGGGATAGCCGTCGCCGTACCCGGCGGTGATGACCGCGATGCGCGAGTCGCGTTTGGTGAAGTAGGTGCGCTCGTAGCTGATTGACCGGCCGGGCGCGATGTCACGCAGGTTGACGATGCGGCTGCGCAGGCTCATAACCGGCGTGAGCTTGAGGTCCGAGGTGCGGTAGCCGGAATGGTAGCTGTCGGGCAGGATGCCGTAGACCACGAGCCCGGGCCGCATGAGGTCGTAGCGCGAGCCGGGCAGGTTGAGGAACCCGGCGGTGTTGGCGGTGTGGCGGAGGTAGCCGGAGATGCCGAGCCGGCCGAGCCGCGCCATTACCCGTTCGTAGAGCTGGAGTTGGTGGCGCGTGAAGTCGATGTCCGAGTCGGCGGACGGGAAGTGGGTGAATACGCCCTCGATGTCGAGGCCGGGAAGCCCGGCAACCGCAGCCACGAACTCCCCGGCGGTTTCTTCGTCTACCCCGGTCCGGCCCATACCGGTGTCCACTTCGACGTGGAGCCCGATGGACGTGCCGCGCTTCACCGCTTCTTTGGAGAGTTGGCGGGCGAACTCAGTCTCGGTGACGGAGGGAATCAGGTTGTGTTCGAAGAGGGCCGGGATTTCGCGGTAGGGGACGGGCGAGAGTATCAGAATCGCGTTCTTGATGCCGCCGAGCCGTAGCGTGATGCCTTCGTCGGTCGAGGCCACGCCGAAGAGGTCGACTCGGTCGGCAACTTCCTGGGCGACTTCGCGCAGGCCGTGGCCGTAGGCGTCGGCCTTGATTGCGAGCAGAATCCTGCCGTTGTCGGCACGGCGCCGGACTTCGTTCAGGTTGTTGTTCAGAGCGTCGAGGTCGATTTCGGCCCAGATTCTACCGAATTCCATCAACGAGGTCATTCTAGCGGATAGGACGGGAAAGTCAAAGAGGCAGGCAAGCCCTGGAACCGAGATAGGAGTTCACCACGAAGGCACAAAGAGACAAAGAGGGTCCGGACGGAAATGTCCGGCGTATGCCTGGTGCTTTTGGTGTCTTGGTGGTTCAATGGCGGATTCAGGGACAAGCGGGGGTCAGGAATAGAGTGATACGGGATAGGGACCAAGGGAGCGAGTGCGGACCTGAACCCTTGGACCCCGGAACCCCGCCTTGGCTTCAGGTGGTCAGTGGTCGGCGGGCTTGCGGAGTTCGGCCAGCTTCGTGCCCATGGCGCGGATGAGGTCAAGCGGCTTCGGATGCTCGAGGCTGAGCTGTTCGAACGGGCATATGCCGGTGTCTTCCCGGTTGCGGATGGCAGTAACGGTGACCCGGAACGAGAACGGGATGGCAGCAGCGTGCAGGATGCGCTCGGCCGATACCGAGCCGGTGAGGCCGACCACACGGCTCACGCGGAGGTACTCGAAGATGCGTGCCGCACACGCACCCACTACCCGGTCCGCCGCGGTCGCATCGTCGAGCCCGCCGGGAAACCACGCGGCCAGTTCGAGCAGCGGCCGGACGCCGTCACGGAAGGAGCGGTACAGCTCTGTCCCGTTGCGCACAACCAGGAGGGAGAGGCTGTTGTCTTCAAGGACGGCGAGCGGGTCGGCGAGGAGTCGGTCGTCGGTCTCCATCCATCGAGGTCTGGGACTGGAATGCCGGGGCATGACCAGATTGTCATTACCGACGGGCAGTAGTCAAGCGGGGCGGGGCGGGAGATGAGCTGCGAGCCGGAGTTCGAGGTTTCCGGACGGGGAGTAGATTCACATCGAATAGCGCAGGTTTCTCTTGACTCCTGATGAGGGTTCGCTAATTTAGCATCCTTGGGCACTTACCTACTGCCAAAGTCGAGCATACATCTGTGGCTGTCGAAGCTGCTTTCCCGGTACGCAGTGTTCGTCCCGATCGAAGTCGAGAAGCAGATCCACTGGCACCTTCTCGAACCAAAGGACCTGGAGACCGAACCAGACTCAATCACACCGGCCCAGAGGCGGATTCGAGCCTCGGAGCCGGTGAAGTCTTTCATGTTCGAGCCGCGGCAGCAGGTGGCTTCGTTCCCGGACGCGCTGACGTTCAAGCAGCCGGGGCCGCGTGTGCTGCTCGGCATCAAGAGCTGCGACCTCGCTGCCCTGAAGGTGCACGACAAGATACTGGGCGAGGGCGAGTTCAAGGACCCGTTCTACCTGGCGCAGCGGAAGAACACGCTGCTCGTCGTAGCCGACTGCCCGGAGCCGGAGCAGAGTTGTTTCTGCAACCTGCTGGGCCTGACACCCTACGCTGCGGAGGGCGGCGACGCGGCGCTGTCGGTCGTGGACGGCAACTGGCTGCTGGACGTTAACGAATCAGGCAAGGAACTGGTTGATGCCGCGCCCGAGTTGTTCACCGACTTGCGGGAGGGTTCGTCGGAGCTCGCCCGGCGCGACGAGCAGCGGCACGCGGCGCTCGTCTCCCTAAACTTGACCAACGCCAGGCCCTGGAACCCGGACCTGGCCGGGGCCGTCGCCGCGAAGCTGGATGACCCCGCATTCTGGAACAAGCACGCCGAGACTTGTGTCGAGTGCTTCGGTTGCTTGATGGGTTGCCCGACCTGTTACTGTTTTCTCCTTTATGACCAGGCCAAAGGCGCCGGCGTGGAGCGCACCCGCACGTGGGACGCGTGCTACGAGGCGGCCTACGCGCGCGTCGGCGGCGGGGCGAACCCGCGGGCCGAGTTCATCAAGCGGTTCGCGAACCGGTTCTCCTGCAAGTTCTCCGCTTTTAAGACCGACCACGGCATGTATGCCTGCACCGGCTGCGGTCGCTGCTTCAAGGCCTGCATGGGCAAGATTGACATCAGAAAGGTGCTCGGCGAGCTGTGAGTAACCCGTACCAGCCGATACCAGCCACGATTCTCGAGACTCATGATGAGACGCCCAACATCAGGACTTTCAAGCTGAAGCCGGAGCGCGAGATACCGTTCCTTGCCGGGCAGTTCGTGGAGTTGACGGTGCCCGGGTATGGCGAGGCACCGTTTACGCCTTCGTCGTCGCACTTCAAGCGGGACACGTTCGACATGACAATCATGAAGGTCGGCAGGGCCACGAGCGCGCTGTTTGACCTGAAGCCGGGAGACAGGGTCGGTGCCCGCGGGCCGTTCGGGCAGCGCTACCCGCTGGAGAAGTTCGAGGGCAAGGACATCTACATCGTGGGTGGCGGCGTGGGCCTGGCACCACTGCGGGCTCTTTTTCTCGCGCTCGTGCACGAGATCGGCAAATACCAGCGCATCTTCCTGCGCTACGGCGCCCGGACCCCGGCCGACATCGTGTACAAGCACCTGCTGCCCGAGTGGCAGAAGATACCCAAGGTGGACATCGACCTGTCGGTTGACGTCAGCGACGAAAAGTGGATGAAGAAGGTGGGTGTCGTTACCTGCCTGATGGATGAGATTCCCTGCGACGAGAAGTCGAGTATTGCCGTGGTGTGCGGGCCGCCCATCATGATGAAGTTCGTGAATCAGAAGCTGCTCGACGCCGGCTTCCAGGGCGGAGATATCTATCTGTCGATGGAAACCAACATGTCCTGCGGCGTGGGCCAGTGCCGGCACTGCCGGCTTGGACCTTACCTGACCTGCAAAGACGGCCCGGTGCTGACCTGGGATCAGATTAAGGATCTCGAAAACCCATTTGTGTAATGACGAGTTACGAATGGCGAAGGTCGAATGGCCGGACCGGGCCGAGAGCAGAGCAGAGATGAACGCGACACGCACGACCTGCCCGTTCTGCCTCAACGGTTGCACCTCCGGTGTCGAGTTCAATGGAGTGGTACACCAGATGCACTACTTCACCGATGCCGAGGTGAACAAGGGCAGGCTCTGTCCGCGCGGGAACAGCGCGAACATCGTGCTCGACCACCGCGACCGGCTGTGCCGGCCTTTGCTTGACGGCCGGGACACAACCTGGTCCGAGGCTGAGGCGCTGGTGCGAACCTGGCTGGCTGAGGTGAAGCCCGAGGAGTTAGCCGTTGTGTACAGCCGGGGTCGCGCCGCGGACGAGGTGCGCCGTCTGCACGGACTGGCTGAAGAGCTAGGCACACCCAACCTCGCGTGCGGGCATATCGAGCCGGAGAACTGCTTCAACTACCGGCTGGAAGGCGTACGGGACGCCGGTCTCGCTGACATTGAGTCGGCCACGGCCATGCTGCTCGTCGGTGATGTCTTCAGCACGTCGCCGGTGGCAAGCTGGCGGATGCTCGATGCGCGCTACAAGGACCGCAAGAACCGGATGGTGGTCGTAGACTCGGTCAGGACGCGGCAGGCCGGATTCGCGCACAGCTTTGTTCAGGTCAGGCCCGGAACCGAGCCGTTCGCGCTCCTGGCACTTGCCGCATTGATCGAATCTGGTCTGGCGCCAGGCGTCGATGTTGACCGGTACGTCGAACTGGCCGGCGTGAAGCGGCAGCAACTTGAGGCGGCAGCAGCAATGCTTGGACCAGCGATGCCGGGCTTTGTCGCCAGTGCGATGCACACCGGAAGGGTGCGCCACCCTGCGTTCCACAGCCTTGCCGGCCAGCTTGTTGCCAGGGCAGGTGTCAAGCCGTTTGTCGGTTTCAGAGAGACCGAGTTGCCATCGGGCCCGATGCGCTTCGCCGACCTGCGCAGGAAGATGGCAGAAGGCAGCATCAAGCTGCTGTTCTGGACCGGCGGGCTCTTCCCGTTCAGCTACGCAGAGCTGCTGCCGGAGGCGGCCAAGGTCGAGCACATCGTCGCTACCTCCATCTTCAGACCGGAGCCACCGGTGCGCGGACTGGTTCTGCCGCTGACCGCCGAGCTTGAGCGGGCTTCGGCCGGCCGGTCATACTGGGGTGAGGTCGAGCGGTCCCCGCTTGCCGCGCCGCTCAGCGGCACGCGGCAGTTCGGCCGGGTGCTGGAGTGGTTCGGACGCGCGGCCGAGAAGCCGGAGGCCGCAGTCCGGCCGGTGGGGGCAGCCGACGTCGTGGCGATGGCAGCCCGGGCTGTCGATGCTGCGCGTAGCGAAGCGGCCGACGATCCGGACCGCGTCCCGAACCGTGTGCTGCTGTTGGGAGAGAAGAAGGCTATCGGTCTGCGCGGATTCCACGACCCTGAGGATGAAGTGTCTGTCAACCGGGCCGATGCGGAGAGAGTCGAGGTGTCGAATCACGGCTATCTCATGGTGAAGAGCCCGACTGCGGAACGTGAGTTCCGGGTACGCGTGACCGACGCGGTTCCGGCCGGTGTCATGATGGTCGGCACGAATGTCCACGCGAATCGCTGTCTGTTCCCGCTGGAGAAAGACGAGCTGACCGGAGAGGTTACGGTGGCGCCGACGCCTGTTTCGGTCGAGAAGACAGAAAGCATGCCGGTCGCCAGCGGCGAGAATCCCTCAGTGTGGGTATGAAGCGCATTGTCCTGAGACCTGACTACTGCATCGGCTGCCGCTCCTGCGAGGCCGCCTGCCGAAGCCGGTTCAAGGGCGAGGCCCGGATCCGGCATGGCGAAGTCACGACTGACGCCCTGCTGCCTCAGGGATGCCGGCACTGTGAAGAACCGCTGTGCGCGGCAGCCTGTCCGTTCCAGGTGATTGTGAGGAACCCCGACACCGGCGTGGTCCGCAAGTCCGACTTCCACTGCGTGGGGTGTCGCTCCTGCGCTTTGGCCTGCCCGTTTGGCGTCATTCCGCCGGCGCTCATGAGGCACATGTCCCAGAAGTGCACGCTCTGCAGCGACCGGCCCGAGGGGCCGCGCTGCGTCCAGACCTGCCCGACCGGCGCCCTGCAGTTCACCGAGGACGACAGGATGCCGGAGAAGAAGGCCGGCGTCGGGTTTGCGGTAAGGTCAATCCACGGAAGGCGGCTGGCATGACCCTGTCCGGCTGGCAACTGGCGTTCGCTTTCGTGGTGTTCCCCGGAGTTATATTCACTGCCGGAGTCGGGCTGCTGCTCACATGGGTGGACCGGTTCGTGTCGGCCCGGGTCCAGTGGCGCAAGGGACCGCCGGTCTATCAGCCCTTTGCCGACATGCTGAAGCTGCTGCTCAAGCAGACGGTCGTGCCCGCCGGTGCGTCGAAGGTCACGTTCCTCATTGCACCGTTGATTGGCTTCACTGCCATGTGCATCACGGCCGTGCTGCTCTTCTACGTGAATTTCTTCCCGAGCGATTCGTTCGTCGGTGACCTGATTGTGCTTGTGTACCTGTTCGCCCTGCCGCCGCTGGCGACAATCATCGGGGCCTCGGCCTCGCGCAACCCGCTCTCGGCGGTGGGCGCGTCGCGCGAGATGGTCCTCTATCTCGGCTACGAACTGCCGTTCCTGCTGGCGCTCAGCGTACCGATAATCCTCACCGGCGGCAAGATCCGGCTCGGCGACCTGGTCATGTTCCAGCAGGCAGGCGGGCCTTTCCTTGCTTCCTGGGCCGGAGCCATCGCTGCCGTCATTGTGCTGATTTGCATTCAGGCAAAACTCGGGTATCCTCCGTTCGACATGGCCGAAGCCGAGCAGGAAATCATGTCCGGCGTGCTCATCGAGTACTCGGGCGCGCCGTTGGCCGTGTTCCGTCTGACCAAGGCAATGATGCTCCTCCTGCTGCCGTGCTTCCTGGTTACGGTTTTCTGGGGAGGACTTGCGAGCTGGTGGGCCATACTCAAGGTCATTGCCGTCGTCGTGCTGGTTATCCTGATTAAGAACACCAACCCGCGGTTCAAGATCGACCACGCGCTGCGCTTCTTCTGGTTCATACTGGGTGCGCTCGGCATCGTGGCGGTGATACTGGCGTTCGCACATCTATGAAAGACCCGCGCATCTGGGGCCTGAAGAAGTCACCGTGGGTGTACCACGTTGCCGCGGCTTCCTGCAACAACTGCGACATCGAGATCCTGGAGCTTCTGACTCCGCGGTATGACGTCGAGCGGTTCGGTGTCGTGCTGGTCGGTTCACCCCGGCACGCCGACGCGCTGCTCGTGACCGGTGTGCTGAACCGCAAGTCGCTGCCGCGAGTCCTCGAGGTCTACGAGCAGACTCCGAAGCCGTGCCTGGTCATTGGAATCGGGACCTGCACTTGCGGCAAGCAGATCTTCCGCAATTCCTATAACGCGGTCGGCCCTTACGATAAGCACCTGCCGATACACGCCCTCGTGCCGGGTTGTCCGCCCAAGCCCGAGGCGATGATCCTCGGCGTGGTGAAGGCGCTGAGCAAGCTATGAGAGAAGCTGAAGCCGGCCTGAAGCAGCTTGTGCCGGATGCCGAAGTGTGCGAACACAACCCGAAGCGGCTATATATCAAGATACCGCGCGACCGGCTGACCGAGGCGGCGAAGTACCTGCACCGGGAGCGGGGGATGCGGCTTTCCATTTGCACCGGGATTGACACGCGCGAAGGCTTCGAGGTGCTGTACCACTTCTCAGAGGACTCCACTGGGACGATGTACACCCTCAAGGTGCTGGCGCCCAAGGACGACCCGCGGATTGACTCCCAGGCACCGTGGTTCCCGGCCACAGACTGGATCGAGCGTGAGATGCACGAGTTGCTCGGCATTGACTTCCCGGGCCACCCAAACCTGATTCCTCTGTTCACCTCAGATACCGACTGGGAAAAGGGCAAGTACCCGTTACGGCGGGATTACGAACGGAGGGACGAGGCCCATGAGCAATAGGCGCATCGTCCCGATTGGGCCTTACCACCCGCTTCAGGAGGAGCCGGAGTTCTTCAAGCTCATCGTCGAGGGTGAGACCGTAGTGGACCTGGAGATAAACCTCGGGTACAACCACCGCGGACACGAGTTCGTGTCACCAGAGCTCACGTACGACCAGATTCCGTTTCTGGTTGAGCGTATCTGCGGTATCTGTTCCAACTCGCACCCGCTGGCGTGTGTGCTGGCGGTTGAAGACTGCGCCGGTGTCAAGCCGCCGCCTCGGGCCGACTATATCCGCTCGACCGTGCACGAACTTGAGCGGATCCACTCGCACCTGCTCTGGGTGGGTCTGGCCGGTCACTTCATCGGCTACAACACCGTCTGGATGTGGGCATGGCGCTATCGGGAGCACATCCTTGAGTTGTTCGAGATGATCACCGGCAACCGGAACCACTACGCCATGAACAAGCCGGGCGGCGTCAGGCGCGATATAAAGGCCGAGCAGATTCCTCAGATACTCGCGGTCATGGACGTGGTCGACAAGAAAGTGATGATGCTGACCAAGGCCGTGCTCGACGACCCGGTGATACGGTCGCGACTCGAAGGGGTCGGCGTGCTGACACGCGAGCAGGCGATAGCCTATTCGGTTACCGGCCCGACCGCGCGACCATCGGGCGTCGACATCGACGTCCGTCGGGACGACCCGCACTGTGCCTACGACCGCGTACCGTGGAACGTCATCGTGCTGAACGAAGGTGACGTGTTAGCCAAGGCCAAAGCGCGGCTGCTTGAAATCTTCGAGTCTACCAGGATAATCCGTGCCTGCCTGAAGGACCTACCGGAGGGTCCGATTGAGAGTCGCATCGACGAGGTTCCGCCGGGAGAGGGCATCGGCCGGACCGAGGCGCCGCGGGGCGAGGTTTTCCACTACATCCGTTCGGACGGGACCAACCGGCCGCTCCGGCACAAGGTACGGGCACCGAGCTTCATGAACATCGCCTCTAACGTCGTCGCAGTCAAAGGCGGTTCGATTGCCGACGCTGCACTCACCCTGGCCGCGGTCGACCCCTGTTATTGCTGTACCGAGCGGATGGCTGCATTCGAGGACGGCAAACTGAAGCTGACCGGCAAGGACCTGCTCCGATTGTCGTGGGCGAAGACCGAGCGCATCAGGGAGCGGCTCTAGCGTGAACCTCGACGTGAACTGGCTGCAGTTCAGGGGCGGCAAGCTGGAGCTGTTCCTTGCGTTGGTGCTGGGCTTGGTCGGCCTGGCCGCGCTGCTCTATTCCCTGGTCAAGATCCGTGCCGGCCGGGTCGCCGAGTACTTCATCTTTGTCGTGGTTCTCGTGGCTAGCGGCATCGGCGTGGTCTATGCACGGAACCTGATCGTGATCTTCGCCCTCTGGGAACTTGCTGCCTTGGCGCTCTGGCGGCTGGTGGCGTACCACAGGGGAGAAGAGGAGCTGGCTGCGGCCAACTGGGCCTGGCTGGTTAACTTCGGCAGTGCCGCGCTGATGCTCGTCGGACTGGGCCAGATCCTGGTGGAACGAGGCACTCTAAGTCTTGATGTCCTGCGCGGCCAAACTCTGCCGTTCTTGCCAGCGACGCTGGTGCTGGTCGGCATCCTGGCCAAGTCGGCGACCCTGCCGCTGTACATTTGGCTGCCGAGGGCCTACAAGGCTGCGCCGGTCCCGGTCTGCGCCATTTTGTCGGGCGTAGCCGAGAACATCGGCATCGTCCTCTTCTTCAAGCTGTTTGTCCTGACCATGCGCGTGCCCGACGCTTTCATGGTGATGGTCGCCGGATTGGCGGTCGTGTCGAGCCTGGTTGCGGGTGGGATCGCCCTGACCGCTGGTACGTTCCGCTCCACGCTTGCGTATTCAACTGTCAGCCAGCTCGGGTTCATCTTCCTGGGCCTGTCTATGACGGGGTACTACGGGATCACGGCCGGGCTGCTGTATGTAGCCGCCCACGCTGTCGCCAAGGCCGGGCTGTTCTTCACCGCCGGGCTGGTCGAGGACTCGGCCGGGCACGGCGAGATGGATAGGCTCGGCGGGGTCGCGCGTTCGAATCCGGTCCTAGCGGTGGCCGCCGGTATGTTGATGCTCTCGATTGCAGGCGTGCCGCCTTTCATCGGGTTTTTCGCCAAGCTCGGCGTCGTTATCGCGACAGTGAGGTACAGCCTGCTGCTTGGTGTCGGCGCGATGGTGTCGGCGCTGTTCACACTGCTCTATATGGTGCGGCTCTATACGAGCGTGTTTGCCGGCACGGCCAAGACTCCCGAGATGAAGCCCCTGAACGGCTTCATCGTTGGCATTGTGCTCGTACTGGCTCTGGTTTCGCTGGCCGCCGGGATCGTGTACTACCTGCCGGTCAAGCTCATTGAAAGCGGGATGACGCAGGCGCTGGGAGCGCTCTAGGTGCATACCTTTCTGCTGATGCTGCTGGTCCCGCTGGCCGCCGGGATACTCGGGTACGTTGTGACCCGGCTGCGCAACGAGTTCAGCTTCATCGGTGCCGTCGTCGCCCTCTACTACGCGGTTCGCGTCTTCATCCAGTCGCGGCACGGCACAGTAGCCTATGAGTTGGGCCAAGTGGCCGGTGTACCGGTTGCACTCAGGGTAGATGCGCTGTCCGGGTTCGTCCTGTTGTGCGTCGCGGCGTTTGCCGTGCTCGTGCTGCTCTTCTCGCTCCGCTACATGCGGGGCCGCGACGGCGCGCGCGGCTTCTTCTTCTTCGTACTGCTGGGGCTGGCCTGCTCGAACGGAGTGCTGCTCTCGGCAAACCTGCTCGTGATGCTCTTCTTCTGGGGCGTACTGCTCATCGTGCTGTATGGGCTGCTGCTTCCGGGCCGGCCGGGCAGTGAAAAGGTCGCGGCCAAGGCTCTGGTTATCGTGGGTCTGTCCGACTTTGCGATGCTGCTCGGAATCGTACTGGTGGCGGTTCAATTCGGGTGGATCGACATGGCGCCGTCCGCGCCGATGCCGTTGCGGGAGCCTGCGGCCATTATCGGGTTCCTGTTGATCGCGGCGGGCGCTCTGGCCAAGGCTGGCTCGATGCCGCTCCATTCCTGGATTCCTTCGGCAGCCGAGACCGCACCGGCCGCAGTCATGGCCTACATCCCGGCATCGCTCGACAAGTTACTGGGCATCTACCTGCTTACGAGGCTGTCGGTCGACATCTTCGACATCTCGTCAAACGTGGCGGTGCGGAATGTCCTGATGACGGTCGGGGCGCTGACAATCCTCTGCGCGGTGATGATGGCGTTGGTGCAGAAGCGAGTGATGAAGCTCCTCGCGTTTCACTCCGTATCACAGGTCGGGTACATGGTGCTCGGAATCGGCACCGGTATACCGGTCGGCATCGCCGGCGGCCTGTTCCATATGCTCAACAACACGATATACAAGACCGGCCTGTTCCTGTCTGCGGGGTCGGTAGAGATGTGGGGCAAGACCGACGAGATTGATGAACTGGGTGGGCTGGCAGGCAGGATGCCGGTCACGTTTGTCTCATTCCTGGTGGCGGCACTGGCAATAGCCGGGGTGCCGCCGCTGAACGGCTTCGTGTCCAAGTGGATGGTCTACCAGGGGGTGGTCGAACTGGCCAAGGAAGGAAACAAGCTCTACCCGCTGTTCCTGATTGCCGCCATGCTCGGCAGCGTGTTGACCCTGGCGTCGTTCCTCAAGCTCATTCACTCCATGTTTCTCGGCCAGCGCCCGGCGGCGCTGGCGAGAACCCGAGAGGCTGGGTTCGCCATGTGGCTGCCGCCGGTCGTGCTGGCCTTTGCCTGCATACTCTTCGGCGTGTTTGCCTACGAGATCCCACTGCGGGGACTCATCTACCCAAGCCTGCCGCTGCTGGTCGAGCCGGTCGGCATATGGCAGCCGGTACTGACGACGCTGCTTGTTCTTGCGTCGCTCGGCATCGGCGCGCTGGTCTACCTCTTCGGGACAGCGCGAAGGACCACCGCAACCCGGACTTTCGTCGGCGGCGAGATGATCGCTGACGACGAGGAAAGCCGTGTGACCGGAACGGCGTTCTACACCCCGGTTAAGCACCTTCCGATTCTCGACGAGTTGCTGAAGTACGGTGAGCGGGGCGCGTTCGATATCTACAACTGGTTGACCGGTTCGCTGCGCGCACTCGGCCTGATATCGCGGCACGTCGTGGATCGTGTTCTCACAGCTCTTTTCGAGTTCACGGGTTCAATGGTGCGGCTGGCAGGAAGGGGGCTGTCTTTCGTGCAAAATGGCAGCCTGCCGCTCTACGTCGGTTGGGTGTTTATCGGGGCGACGATATTTCTGCTGATTCTGGCGCTGAAATGAAACATGATTGAGCTCTACGTCCTGCTGGCGGCAATGATCATCGCGGCGCTTGTAGCCATCGAGATCAAAGACCTGCTGGCGGCGGCAGTTGCGCTGGGAATCGTCGGTTTCTCCGTGGCCATAATGTTCATACTGCTTCAGGCACCGGATCTCGCCATCGTCCAGATCGTCGTCGAGACACTAACGGTTGTCTTCTTCGCCGCCGTCATCCTGCGCACGACCAACTCCGACACGACGGTCGGCGGTTTCAGGCGCGAACTCGTGTTGCCGACAGTGGTCTATGTGGGCTTCGGACTGCTTTTCCTTCTGGTTGCCGGGCAGGCAATGGCCGGGCTGCCGGGGTTCGGCAATCCGACGATGCTCGTGGCCCGCGAGTACATCGCCCTCGGGCTTGAGCGGACCGGCGCGGGCAATGTCGTCGCGGCAATCATCCTGGACTTCCGAGGATATGACACGCTCGGTGAGGTGACGGTGTTGTTTACCGCTGTCGTGGGCGTGTTGACGATAATGCGGCGGGCCGGGCGGAAGGGGCAGGGCGCTGAGGGAAGAGGTTAGCATGCGCGGCATGTCCCTGATCGTTCAGACCGTCGCCCGGCTGCTGGCGGGCATGCTGTTTCTGTTCGGCACCTACATCGTGCTGCACGGCCACCTAACCCCGGGCGGAGGGTTTGCCGGCGGCGTGCTTATAGCAGCGGCCTTCATACTTGTGTCCCTGGCGTTCGGGTCGGTCGAGCAGACCGAACGTAATTCCTACACACTCTCGTCCGTCGTTGAGAGCCTCGGTGGTGTCCTGTTTGTCAGCCTGGCGCTAGCCGGCTACGCGGCCGGAACGTTCTTCTTCCAGGGCGCTGCGGCCTACGGTACCGGGACTCCGCTCAGACTCATCAGCGGCGGTATCATCCTGCCTGCCAACATCGCCATCGGCATCAAGGTCGGCGCCGGCCTGTTCGCGGTGTTCCTTGCACTCGGGGCTTCCCGCTTCGTGATGAAGGATTAGAGATGATAGCGCTTTTCGCCTGCCTGTTGCTCTTGCTTATCGGTTTGTATGCCGTCGTCACCAAGCGTAACATAATCCGGATCATCATCGGGTTCAGTCTTGTCGAGTACGCGGTCAACCTGTTCTTCGCGCTGGTGGGGTTCAAGCACAACGGAATCCCGCCCATCATAACGCATCTCGGCCAGTCCCGTAGCAACTTCGTCGACCCGGTGCCGCAGGCCCTGGTGCTCACCGCCATCGTGATCGGTCTGGCCACTACCGCGCTGATGCTGGCGCTGGCAATGCGCATCTACGAGAAGTACCGGACGTTTGACATCACTGAAATCAGAAGGTTGAAAGGCTAGGACGTGGACGCCAGATTCGTGCCGCTCTTCGTGGTCATACCGATGGCCGCGGCCTTCCTGATACCGCTTCTTGCCAAGCTGTGGCAGCGGTCCGCTGACCTGATTGCCAACGCCGCCGCCGCGGCACTGCTCGGAATCTCAGTCTACGGCGCCGCCAGCCTTGTCACCGAATCGCAGGTGCTGGTGTATCGCATGGGCGGCTGGGCGCCAACACTCGGCATAACGCTGGCGTACGACCACCTGACTGCGCTTGTTGCGCTCGCAGTGAACGCGCTTGGGCTCTGCGCGCTCCTGTTCTCTGTGAGGTATCTGGACCACTACACCGGCCGCTGGAAGTTCTACACGCTCTTCATGCTGATCCTGGCCGGTCTGAATGGTGTGACCGTAACCGGCGATATGTTCAACCTGTTCGTGTTCATCGAGATCGCGGCCGTCTCATCCTACGCCCTGGTTGCGTTCGGCACTGACTTCGATGAGCTCGAGGCCGGGTTCAAGTATATGGTCATAGGTGAGATCGGCGGCACCGCGATACTGCTGGCGATTGCGATGCTCTATGCCAGGGCCTCGACCCTCAACATGGCGGTGGTATCGCAGGTGATGGCCGGGTTCGGTCGGACCCCGCTTTTCTGGTTCATCGTGGGCGCTTTCCTCGTCGGGTTCGCAGTGAAGATGGCAATGGTTCCTTTCCATGCCTGGCTGCCCGATGCGCACCCGTCCGCGCCCGCACCGGTATCGGCCCTGCTTTCCGGCGTGTTCATCAAGGTGCTGGGCGTGTACGCGATGAGCCGGGTCATGTTCAATGTGTTCGGCCTGTCCCGGGCCAACGCGCCGGCGTTCTTCAACCTGCTTCTGGGATTCGGCGTTGTCTCGATCGTCGCGGGCGGCCTACTTGCCTACGTTCAGAAGGACTATAAGCGGCTGCTGGCCTACTCCAGTGTCAGCCAGATCGGCTACATTCTAATTGGGCTCGGCATCGGCAACTACTGGGGCATCGTCGGTGCGCTCTTCCACATACTGGCTCACGCCCTGGGCAAGGGGCTGCTGTTCCTGACTGCGGGTTCGGTTGAGCACGCGACCGGGACCCGGGACCTCGACAAGCTCTCCGGGCTGGAAAAGAGCATGCCGGTGACCGCCTGGTCATACCTGCTCGGGTCGCTGTCGCTTGCGGGCGTTCCGCCATTTGCCGGATTCTTCTCCAAGTTCTTCATCATCGTCGGCGCAGTCTCTGCCGGGATGTACTGGCTGGCGATCCTCGCTGCTCTTTTCTCGACCGTAACGCTCGGCTACCTCGTGAGCGTGGTGAACCGGGCGTTCTTCGTCCGTAAGGACCGCGAACCGACCGCGGCGCGCGAGGTCCCGGCCTCGATGGTCATCGCCATGCTGGCGTTGCTCATCCTGACAGTTGCGCTTGGTGTCGGGTTCAGGCCGGTACTCGACAAGCTGGTCGGCCCGGCGGCGCAGAACCTGATTCAGGGCCTTGGGTATGCCCGGGCCATACTGGGTGGCTAAGTGACCAGGCGCATTGCTTACCTCGTCCTTGGGTTTGTCGTCTGGATGCTGCTGGTCTACACCTTCCAGTACCAGGAAGTTCTGGTCGGAGTGGGAGTCGCCCTGCTCACGGCCGTGTTCTTCGGCCGGCACCTGCCGGTGCAGCCGTCCAGGCTGCTGCATCCGGTCCGGTGGTTCTGGCTGCTTGTTTATATCCCGGTCTTTGTCTACATGTGCCTTAAAGCGAACATCGACGTGGCGCTGCGCGTGCTTTCGCCGGGACTGCAGATAAGGCCGGGCATCGTGAAGATACGGACGAACCTGAAATCCGACGTGGCCCGCGTCTTCCTCGCCAACTCCATTACGCTTACGCCGGGCACCATGACCGTGGAGATAAAGGATGATGTGCTCTACATCCACTGGATTGAGGTAGGCGCGAGCGATATCACTGCTGCCTCAAAGGCCATCATCGGGCCTTTTGAGTATTTCCTTGCGAGGATATTCGACTGATGACCATCCTCATCGTGATACTGTCGTTCGGCGCATTCTTCTGTCTGTATCGCGCCCTGCAAGGACCTTCCATTCCGGACCGCGCCATCGCCTTGGACATCATGGCCGTCATCTTTTCCAGCATCACTGCGCTGATGGCCCTGCGGTACAAGCTCGCATACCTTATCGACCTTTCGATAGCAATCGCCGTGATCTCGTTCGTTGGCACGCTGGCGCTGGCAAAGTACCTTGAGGGAAGGAGCCTCGATGATTGAGGTCCTCGGCTGGATGAGCATCTGCGTCGGCGTCGGATTTACGGCGCTCGGCTGCCTCGGTCTCGTGCGCTTCCCTGACCTGTACAACCGGATGCAGGCCGCGACGAAGTGCGTCACACTCGGCACCTGCGGAGTCATGCTGGGCGTGTTCCTGATGAGCGGATTCACCGCCCTGGGGGTGAAGGCGCTGCTCTGCGCCCTCTTCGTGCTGATTACGGTGCCGGTCGCGGCTCACGCACTGGCGCGCGGTTCGCTCATCTTCGGCGTCAAACTCTGGAAGCATACAGTCAAGGACGAGTTCACTGACGACCGCGGCGGCGAGTCAATTATCGAGGAAGAGAAGTGAGAGTTCCGTTACCCAAGGTCCGCGAGCTGGTCGAGGCGGTACGGGCCGTAGTCAAGGGGCCGTTCACCACCAAGTTCCCGGCCAAGGTCGATTCGGTGCATCCGAACTTCCGGGGAATCCTGAAGTTCCGCGAGGAGAAGTGCATTTGCTGCGGAGCGTGCACCCGTGTGTGTCCGCCGCGGGCGCGCGAGATCGTTATCGACCGCGAAAAAGGTGTGATGCGCAACATCCACCACGCCGACCGCTGCATCTATTGCGGCCAGTGCGTCCTCTACTGCACCACTCGCGAGGGCATCTACCACTCTCAGGAGTTCGATACGGCGCGGACCGAGCGGAGTCCGGACTGGGAGACGTCGGTCGAGAAGGAACTCGCCTGCTGCGAGGTGTGCGGTGAGCCGTTCGCCACCAAGGCGCACCTGCTCTGGATAGCCCATAAGGTCGGGGACCTCGCCAACTCGAATCCTACCCTGCTCCTCAGCCTGTACCAGGAGCTCGGCACAGCCGAGCCGCGATCACGTGGCGACATCCAGCCCTACCGGTCGGATACCATGCGCATCCTCTGTCCCGAATGCCGGCGCAAGACGTACCTGGCCGAGGAGTGGGGATACTGACGCAGGTCAATGACGAATTCCGAATCACGGATGTCGAATCAGGACCCGCGACTCGACAGTCGTCACTCGGGATTCGCCGTTTGCAGGTGCCGAAGGTGGGAGTCGAACCCACAAGTCCATCGCTGAACGGCGGATTTTGAGTCCGCTGCGTCTGCCAGTTCCGCCACTTCGGCTCACCGTGATTCCGGGCGGGCCGCAAGCGCCGGCTCGCGATGCTGCCCGGCAGGCTGGATTCTAGGGATGCAGGCCGGCTAGTCAAGAACCCGCACATGATTCAGTTGACAGACGAGAACCGGGCTGCTAGATTGGAACGACGAATGCCGAACGCCGAGTGACGAATGAGGGAGCCCGGACCTCCGGTGGAACGACGAACGCCAAACGCCGAAAGACAGCCGGTCCGCAGTTCGGCGTTCGAACTTCGGACTTCGGAGTTTCCTTCGACTGAAGCCATGCACTGCTCATCCCGGCCGATTCAGTTTGCGGCTTTCCTCGCCCTTCTTGCTGCTGCCGGGTGTCCGCAACCCAAGGATGCCCCGGTCATCTCGTCAATTGACGGCAGGCGTTCGGTCGAGGCACGTGACAGCGCGGATTATGTCTGCCGGGCCACCGACCTGTACCCGAAGCAGCTCGTCTACTCATGGCTCCAGCAGGGAGGCAGACTGGGCTGGGACTGGGGTGACAGCGTGCGCTGGTTCGCCCCTGATTCCTCGGGCCGCGGCCTCGTGCGCGTGACAGTCACGGATGAAGATGGGCTGTCTGCAAGTGACAGCATCGTCATCACGGTTCGCGCCGAGACGGCCGGGGTCCTTTTCTGGGATGGTGCGGTCAAGGGCGGTGAGTACCGGGCATGGTCGGACACGGTCCGTGCCGGGTACAAGTTCTATGGCTACTGCGGGTCAGACACCGGGGACATCTTCCTCCTGGTCATGGACGACTCCAATTTCACTCGGTGGGCCGCCGGCCAGGCCGCGAACTCGCTGCTCCAGCGTTCGCCGTGGAATACAAAGGACACTTTTTCCGTGCGCGTCGAGGCGGCGGGGATGCACCACATCATCATGGACAACACGCGGGGCGCCGAAGACTACAACTTCTGGTTGTACATCTGGAAGGCCGGTCCGTAGCGGTTGCCGGCTGCGTTCAGGATGCGGGCTGCCAGCCCGCCTTGCGCAGCAGGCCCAGCAGCAGCGGCACGGGCAGGCCGACGACATTCAGCAGGCATCCCGATACCCGGCTGACGAAGATGCCAGCCTGTTCCTGAATGCCGTACGCGCCGGCTTTGTCGTAGGGTTCAGGCCCGGCGACATACTGCTCAATTTCGTCTGAGGCCAGCCTGCGGAATGAGACCGCGGTAGTCTCCGATGCGGTCAGCACCCGGCGCCCGGGCATCCGCACAAGCGCCACTCCCGAGATTACCGTGTGAGTACGGCCGGACAGCATGGCGAGCATCTTTCGGGCTTCGGCCCGGCTTCGCGGCTTGCCCAGTGTCCGTTTGCCGCAGACGACAACCGTGTCAACGCCGATGACAATCCCGGGGCCGACACGGTCGGCCACGGAAAGCGCCTTGGCCCTGGCGCAGGCGACGGCGAACCGGGCGGGAGCGCCACCGGCCTTGTGCCCGACCGCCGCCGGCGTCTCGCCCGCTGCCGGCGTCAACAACTGGAACCTGATGCCGAGCCGCCGCAGCAGGTCCCGACGCCGGGGTGAGGTAGAAGCCAGGTAGATCTGCATCAGTCTCCTATCTTCGGCAGGATGCTGCCGAACGTGCCTTTCCCGATCTTGAGGTCGGGCAGCTTCTTGATGCGGACTTCAAAGTCATAGCTCCAGCGCGTGCCGAGCTTCTGGAGCCTGGCGAACGCCTCCCAGCAGTGGAGGTCCCTGGTCAGCAGCAGCCCGTAGTTGGCGATCTGTTTCTGAGTGAAGTTGTAGCCGAAGTCGGTCAGCGTCAGCTTCCAGCCGGGAATCGCCACGGCCGCATTGCCGGTAATCATGTGGCTTGCGCCTGTTGAGCTGTGGATGTAGGTATGGTTGAGGCCAAGCTGGAACCCGCGTCCGGCCCTGGTCGAGTCGAATCCGATGCGGTTGAGGTAGAACGCGGCGGCGACCGAGTAGTCCTTGCTGAAGTCGAGCGAGTCGAAGTCGAACCCGGCCGCCGCGTCAATCGACAGGTTCAGGTTCGAGCCCTGGAGCGGCCGGATGGACAGCGCGCCACGCAACGGGGTCAGGTTGTTCAGAATCTCGTGCGCCGGGCGCAGGTGTCCGCTCCGTGGGCTGCGCGCGCTGTCGAGCAGGTTGTATGATGTGCTGAAGTTGACCGTGCCGAAGTCGCGCTTGGTCCCGGCAGTGTCTACCTTGGCTTGGAATGTGTTACCGAGGGCGAAATTAACCTGCGCTACCTTGGGGTCGAATACCCGCGGTCGCCCGAACAACGGCCCGGAATCCACCTTCGGCTGGTAGGCGAGTGCCGCGGTCGGCGTCACCGTGTGCAGCAGACCACGCATTCCGAACGAGGTGACACTGAAGACGCGGTACAGGGTGGCTCGCGCCGTGACACTGCCGCTGTAGGCCGCCTTGACCGGCGACGAGTCGCGTAGGTTGTCGGATTGAGTAAGGGAGACGGCCTCGGTCAGCCCGAACGTCCCCAGGAACCGCTGATCCATGCTGGCCGACAGACCGCTGGAGATGCTGCGCGGGCTCCGGCTCTCGTCCAGGGTATCGTCGTGGTAAGTGCGGCCTTCAGTAAGGGCGAGGCGCTCGGATATGGTCGCGCTGCCGAGCGGGCCGATTTTGTAGGCCGGGCTTGAGATGCCGACCGCCGCGTTTCCAGTCAGGGCACGCGTACGGGCCGTGTCGGTCGAGTTCGTCGAGTCGAGATAGTGCCGGGTCTGGTGCAGGAACGACGCGGCAGGAGACAGGTTCCAACCCCCGAATAACGGCCGCTGGGTCACGGAGAGCCTGACCGAAGGCAGGTCGGCCCAGCGTGTGTGGTTTGCGAATTCCGTCTTTTGCTGAGCCAGCAGGGTCACGCTGCCCACGCGCCGCAGGCTCTTGGTTATCTGCCCGTAGGAGAAAAGGTCGGGCTTCAGCCATTCGAGCTGGTCCTCGGAGTAGTCGGGTATGTAGGTTGCGTCCGACGCCAGGTCCAGCTTGCCGTCGAGCTGGGAGTCAAACAGGAAGCGGTCGGAACGGTGCGTGGCGGAAACGCTGTAGCGACGGCGCTGCGTGTCCCATTCGTTGATGTAGGAGCCGTTAACGTTCCCCCGGGCAAAGGGGGTGACCACATAGACTCCCTCCACCCGTCCCTGCAGCCCGCGCTTCGTCATAACGTCGCCGTAGAAGGTCATGTCCGAGTAGTCGTTGATGACCCAGTAGTAGGCGATGTTCTTGGAGTAGAACCCCTCGGTTGAGGAGTTCCCGATCTTGAACGGCATCAGGCCGGATTTGCGCTTCGATGCGACCGGAACCATCCAGAACGGAACGGCGAGCAGCGGCGTGTTGAAGAGCTTGAACACCATCGGCTCGGCTATGGCCACGTCATCCATGAGCAGCTTGGTGCGCGGCCCGTAGAATACGTAGTGCGGATGGTCTCGGTCGCACGTTGTGTAGGACGCGCCGCGTGCGTTGAGTACCCGTTCGCGCACCAGCCAGACCTCGTCGGCCCGAAAGAAGCCGTCCTCGACCTTTGTGTAGGCCGTCTGCATTACCCCTTTGCGTGAGTCAACGTCATATACCAGCAGCCCGCCGGTGATGTTCTCCGAGCCGGAAGTGAAAAGGACGTCCTTGTACGCCGACAACTGGTGTCTCTTCACGTCGTACAATATTGAGTCGGAGTGAACCGACATGTCGCGGTATCGCACCCAGGCGGAATCGAGGAGCAGGACCTGTTCGGCCTTGTTGAAGAAGATCAGATGCTTACAGCCATAGTAGACGATATCGCGTCCCGTCGAGTCGGGCACGACCGTGTCGGTCGGCTGGGCGATGAGGAGCAGGGCGAGCAAGAGCACCGGGCAATGTTAGAGGCGGGGGCGCGAAAGTCAAACCGGGAGGACAAGGAGGTGGTCCAGCGGTCAAGTGACCCGGCGGCAAGCCGGCTTCCGACACAGGACCACTGGGCCACCAGGCCACTCTTCAGGTCAGCGGACAGGAAGTGCAGATTGGCGCGGCTCGGCAATGTGTCTTTGCCAGACGCACCAGCAGG
Organism: Caldifarciminota bacterium UBA2258; assembly: GCA_002347155.1. Taxonomy (GTDB): domain Bacteria; phylum Hydrothermota; class Tepidihabitantia; order Tepidihabitantales; family Tepidihabitantaceae; genus UBA2258. The sequence goes on along the minus strand of DDXO01000013.1, from coordinate 100,510 downwards.
GCGTGGTATTCGTTGTAGAGCCTCGGACTGCGCGGCCGCGAAGACTCAAACAGCGAGCGTACTTCGTCGTATGGTTCATCGCCCTCGATCAGGCCGTAGCGGGACAGGATGCGACGCGTATAGGCGTCAACCACGAAGACCGGACGGTTCAAAGCATAGAGCAGGATGGAGTCGGCTGTCTCCGGTCCGATACCGTGGCAGGCGAGAAGCCGGAATCTGAGTTCGGTGGTCGGGATTCGCCGGAGAGCCGTGAACCCGCCGCCGGCCTTGAGCCAGCCAAGGAAAGCCGTGAGCCGTGCGGCTTTGATGTTGTAGAAGCCCGCACTCCGGATGAGCGGCGCGAGTGCGGTTGGGGAGAAGCTTGTCAGACGCTCCAGAGTGAGGAGCCGGTGCGATTTTAGCACGGCCATCGCCTTCTCGACATTGCTCCAGGCCGTGTTCTGCGTGAGGATCGCACCGACAGCTATCTCAAGCTGAGTGTCACCCGGCCACCAGTGCTGCGGACCGAACGCGCGGAACAGGCGGCGATAGATGTCATTCAGGTCAGCCGCAGCGTTTCCTGTATTCGGTTTGCCCGTCACCATGGTCTCAGGCTCGCACCCGAGGCGGTCGGCGGGGACAGGATGAGTCTATGGCCTGTGGCGCGAATGGAGCGCGCAGGGGGTCGTCGGCTCGGTGCCGGCAGTGAATACCTCGTAGCGGACCAGCGGACACGAGGGTGTGGCGAGTTGCCCGGTCTGCTCACAGACCGCTGCGGTGACGATGCTGTCCGGAACCGGAAAGCTGTCGGACGACATCGAGTCCGGCCTTACCGTCTTCATGAAGTCGGCCCAGACCGGCGCCGCGACCGAACCGCCGGTCGCGCCGCTGAAGATGGTCTTTTTCTTGTCGAACCCGACCCAGACGCCGCAGGTGACGTCCGGCGTGAAGCCGATGAACCACGCGTCCGCGTAGTCGTCGGTGGTTCCGGTCTTGCCCGCGGCCGGGCCGTCATAACCGAGCTGGCGGATAGCCGTCGCGGTCCCTTCGTTGACAACGCTCTGCATCAGGCTGGTCATCACATACGCGGTCTGGGGTCGCAGGACCGGCTGCTGTTCCGGCCGGTTTTCCTCAAGGACCACGCCGCGCGCATCTTCAATGCGGGTGACCATGATCGGTTTCACGCGGATGCCGCTGCCGGCAAGCGTGTTGTAGGCGTCAACCATGTCGAGGAGCGTAACTTCGGCTGAACCCAATGCCAGCGAGTAGACCGGCTGCAGCACGCTGGTGATGCCCATGACATTCGCATAGTGGGCGGCGAGCTGAGGCCCGATTTTGGTGATCAGGCGGACCGCGACCAGGTTGCGCGACAGCGCTAGTGCGCGACGCATCGTGATGCGGCCGAGAAACCTGCGGTCATAGTTGTGGGGCTGGTAGTCGGGCTGGCCCGCGATCTTGATGGTCAGCGCCGAGTCCAGCTCGATGTCGGCAGCCGTCATGCCGTTGTCGATTGCAGCAGTGAATACGAACGGCTTGAACGCGGACCCGGCCTGGCGCCTGGCCTGGGTGGCGCGGTTGAACTCGCTGTGCCTGTAATCCCGGCCGCCGATGAGCGCGCGCACGTAACCGGTCCGTACGTCCATGGCGAGCAGCGCTCCCTGCAGGTACCGGGGCGGGCCGATGGTCGAGTCGCGCTTCGCCGCGGAGTCGTACGCAGCGAGGGTCGGCCGCAGCCTGTAGTCTTTCTCGATCTGGCGCAGACGCGAGAGGAGCGTGAGGTTCGCAGCCTGCTGCATGTCGAGGTCGAGGGTCGTGTAGATGACCGAGCCCGACTTGTAGACGAAGTCGGCGCCGTACTTCTCCATCATGTAGCGCCGGACCTCCTCGACAAAGTACGGGGCGATGTTGCCGCCCTGGCCCGGGGGAAGGACCGCGAGCGGCTGCTTGAGTCCCATGTCGAGTTCCTGCTGGGATATGCAGCCGAGCCTGAACATCTTGGTCAGAAAGAAGTCGCGGCGGGCGAGAAGGCGGTCCGGGTGGTTGTAGGGCGAATAGACCGAGGGGCTGGCGAGCATCGCGCCGAGCGTGGCGCACTCGACCGGGTTCAGGCGGGCCGCGGTCTTGCCGAAGTACTTTTCGGCTGCGGCTTCGACGCCGTAGACCGACCCGCCGAACCAGATCTGATTGAAGTACATCTCGAGGATCTCGGACTTCGAGTAACGCCGTTCCAGTTCGACCGCGAGCGCCATCTCCTTCGCCTTGCGGCTGACGCTCCGCTCCGGGGTGAGGAACATGGAGCGGGCGAGTTGCTGAGTGATGGTCGAAGTCCCCTTGATACCGCCGCGCTTCACCATGCTCAGCGCGAGGCCCGGGACGCGGGCAAGGTCGATGCCCCAGTGCGAGTAGAAACGCCTGTCCTCAATCGCGACCACGGCCATCCGCAGGCAGCCCGGTATCGAATCAAGCCGGACCGGCCGGCGCTTCTCCTGGAAGAAATCGAAGATGACGCGGCCGCGGTAGTCGAGGATGCGGGTGCTGGCCGGCGGCCGGAAGTTGGCGATGCTCTCGGCCGAGGGAATGTCGGAGAACAGACCGGCAGCCGCGAGTTGCGGCAGGAACAGGATGATGGCGAGCAGCGGGCGCATGTTGCGATTCAAGTTCGAAGCCCGAAGCTCGAATTCCGAATCAAGCTCGAATCCCGAATTCCGAATGCCGGATTCGGGTTTGAATCGTCATTCGGACTTCGAGTTTCGTCATTCTCCGAGGGAGTCGGCCAGCAGTTCGGCAATGTCTTTGATGCGGATCTTCGCTTCGGAGTTGGTCGTTTTGACCGCGTCCTCCAGAGTCAGGGCGCAGTACGGACAGGCGGTAGCCAGAATCGTGGCGCCGAGGTCAAGCGCGTCGGTCACGCGGATTTCGGCCAGCCGGCCCTTGCCGGCCGATTCAAACCACATCCGGCCGCCGCCGCCTTCGCAGCAGAGGCTGGTTTCGCGCGAGCGGTCGAGTTCCACGAAACGGTCGCCGGCCAGTCTGGTCAGCGCTAAGCGCGGCTCTTCAAACACCTTGTTCTGCTTGCCCAGATAGCACGGGTCGTGATAGGTGACGACTTCCTCAAGCGGGCGCTGCGGCTTGAGCTTCCCGGCCTCGATGAGTTCGGCGAGCAACTGCGTGTAGTGCACCACCGGCACTTCGATGCCCGGGTAATCGTTCTTGAAAGCGTTGAAGCTGTGGGGAGATGTGGTCACGACCCGCTTCGGGCCGCGCTCCATGATGAGCTTCGTGTTCGAATCGCGCAGCTCCTCGAACATGCCCTGCTCGCCGATTCGCTTCTGCTCGCTAGAACAGCAGGTCTCTTCCTCGCCGATGACCCCGAACTCGACTCCGGCCGCGCGCAGCAACTTGACCAGGGCCTGGGCAGCGGGCTGGCAGCGCGGGTCGTAGGCATTGGTGCAGCAGACAAAGAGGAGCACGTCGGTCTTTTGCCCCGGCTTCAGAATCGGCAGGTCAAGGCCCTGGGCCCAGTCCATCCGCTTCTCGCGGCCCCGGCCCCAGGGATTGCCCTGCAGGTACGTGCTTTCCAGCGCGCCCTGAATCTGCGTGGTCATTCTGCCGCTCTCGATTATCTTCGAGCGCATCTCGACCACGAGGTCGGAGGGCCGGACCGCCTTCGGGCAGCGCTCGGTACAGGTCGAACAGGTCGTACACTCCCAGAGCCCGAGCTCGTCCGCGTTCATGCCCTGGCACTGGTCGTTCAGATAGCAGTAGACCAGCCTGCGCGGATTCAGGTTCGACTTCATCGAAACCGGGCAGCCGCCGGAACACCGCCCGCACTGGATGCACGACTCTAGTTCGAGGGTATCGGTTGACATGGGCTTGTATTGTAAAAGGTTAGCCTCATAAGTCAAGGAAACGGACAGGACACAGACGAAGCAAGAAGCGAGAAGCTAGAGGCTAGAAGTCAGAAGTGCAGGTGCCGATTTCACCGGCTTCCCGGCGCGCGGTCGGGATTGAGGCGGTTGGTGTGCGTCAAATCGTGGCGCCTGGCGTCAGTCATGAGCCGCAGCGGCAACCCGGACCGTGAATGAAGCCCTCGCTGTAGCTGTCGGAGATGCCGTCACGGATGTGGGCGGAAATGCCGTCAGAGATGCCGGGACAGGAGCCCCGCCGGGGTCGGGGAGAGAGACGGCGAGGGATGCTCCGACCGGACCCGTCCGGGATGCTCACACTGTTTCGGGGAAAGTGCCCGAGACAGATGCCGAGACCGAAACGGCCAGAGATGCCGTCGGAGAAGCCGGCACAGATGCCCGTGGATAGGCGGTCGGATAGGCTCCGAGGGGAACGTGGGGAGAGGCAGGGATAGCTACCCTCCCGGTATGGGGGTGTTTCTAGCCTTCGGGGCCTAAGGCACTGGCAGATATTGAACTTACCAGATTTCCGGGCTTGATTGCCATTCTACAGCGCTGTAGAATTGACCTGAAGTGAAGAGGTCGCCGGACACGTTCGTCTTCACCTCCGAGCTGGGCTCCAGGCTTCGGGACTTGCGGCTGAAGGCGGGCCTTACTCAGGTGGAGTTGGCGCGGGCCATGGGCCGGGCCGGGAAGAGTGCCGGCAGTTTGGTTAGCAGGCTTGAGAAAGGCGACGAACGGTTTCCATCGTTCGGCCTCATCGCCGACTTCCTGCGCGGGTGCAGGGCCGGATTCAAGGACGTTCTCGACATTCTCGACCTGTACACCGAGCTGCCGACAGCACAGAGCAAGGTCCACGATGTCGTACTCACGCGGGTGACCTCTGGTGTCGCCCCAAAGCTGCAGGAACAGGTTAGAGCCTATGACCGGCAGTTTGACCGGCCGGTGACCCCGGCTCCCGCGAAGAAGGGGCCGTCCATGCCCGACCGGCTGAAGCGCCTGGAGCGCGCGCGCAAGAACGCAGCGGCAGCGCGGCGGCGGTACTTCTACGGCGAGTATCTCAAAGTCGCCGTCAACAACACCGGGCTCAGGCCCGTCATGACCGTGGCCGAACCTCTATTCAAACACGGGTTGGAGTGGTTCGGTATTCTCTATCGCACGCGCAGCGCCAGGCTGGGGGCAAGGGAGGAGCTGCTGGCTCAGTCTGAGGCCAGGTTCGCGAAGGCGAGCGGGTTGCCGCTGGATGCCATCCGCAAGCTTGAAGACGGGGTGCGACGGCGCTTCGCAGAGTTGGAGATGGCAGGAGAGTTGAACTGGCTGCCGAACCTGAGCCTTGAGGAGTACGAGGCCAGCCTGCTGGCGCCGGGCCGCAAGCGGAGTGTGAAACAGCAGGAGCAGGCCGAGTACGTGCGCAAGTTCAGTCAGTACGATGCGGCCCGCAAAGCCGCAGTCGAGAGGGTCTGGGGTGAAGTGCAGCCGCTGCTGGATGACGCAGGTGTGCCAAAGGAGCGGAGAACGGTCTATCGCCGGCTGGTCGGAGTCTGCTGTTCCGCAGCCCTGAACTGCGAACCGGGCAGCGCCGGCGAGAGGCAGGAGTTAGACATGTACATCCTTGAGCCGTTGTGGATTGGTCTCGGCCTCGACACCGCGCTCGCCCAGAAGCTCGCAGCCATCATGCTCCCCCGCTTCCGCGACCTGGCCAGGTCCCTCCCGTCCGACCCGAGACCGAAGCGATAGCCTCGGCCCGGATGGGATTTCACCACCAAGACACCAAGGCACAAAGAGGACAGGACCAGTATCTTGGCTTCTGACGGCGAACGATGTGCGGTGCACGGTGGACGGTGTATTGCGTGCGGTGAACCACGCATGAGCCAACGACTGGCGGAAAGTGGTTGACAGGCCCCGAACGCGGCCGATAATAGTGCATTCGGGAGGTGCCATGAAGTACGCGTTTGTCCTGCTGGCCGTAGGCTGTTCGCTGTCAGCCGTCCATGCCCAGTGGCTGGAGAGGACCTTATACCTGGACTCGTTTGGCGGACTGGTCAGCGCGCGGTGCCTGGTGTACGACTCGGCCAGAAACACCATCTATGTCGGGGGCACAGGCGGCTACGTGCTCGCAGTCGATGGAGCCACGAACGAGAAGATTGCCCGAATCCCGGCCGGGTCGACGGTCGTGGCCTTCGAGTACAACCCGACCAACAACAAGGTCTACTGCGCAAACTATGACAGCAACAACGTTACCGTGATAGACTGCACGAGCGATAGCGCCATCGCCACAGTGACCACCGGTGGTCACCCTCGTGGTCTCTGTTACAACCCGACTGACAACAAGGTCTACTGCGCGAACTGCGACAGCAATAATGTGACGGTGGTTGACGGTGCGACGGACAGCGTCCTCGCCACCGTGACCGCAGGTACGCACCCCTATGTCCTCTGCTACAACCCGACTGACAACAAGATCTACTGCGCGAACGACTACGGCAACAACGTGACCGTGATTGACGGCGCAACGGATAGCGTCCTCGCCACCGTGACTGTAGGCATGTACCCTCAGGCCTTCTGTTACAACCCGACCAACAACAAGGTCTACTGCGCGAACTCGGGCGGCCGCAGCGTGACTGTGATAGACGGTGCGACCGACAGCATCATCGCCACCGTGGCTGCAGGGAGCTACCCGGGTGTCCTCTGTTACAACCCGACCAACAACAAGGTCTACTGCGCGAACTCTGGTAGCGCCAACGTAACAGTGATAGACGGCTCGGCCGACACAGTCATCACCACCATAGCAACCGGCAGTAACGCGTGTGCTCTCTGCTACAACCCGAATGACAATAAGGTCTACAGCGCGAACTCGCTTAGCCGCAGCGTGACTGTGATAGACGGTGCGACCAACGACGTTATCGCCACCGTGAGTGCGGACAGCTACCTTCGTGCCCTCTGTTACAACCCGAGAGACAACAAGGTCTACTGCGCGAACTACACCTACAGCCGCAACGTGACCGTGATAGATGGCGCGAGTAACAAGGTCATCGCTACCGTGGCTGCAGGCATAAACCCTCTTGCCCTCTGCTACAACCCGACCAACGACAAGGTCTACAGCGCCAACGCGGGCAGCGACAACGTGACGGTGATTGACGGCGCTACGAACAGCGTCATCTTCACCGTGATTGCAGGCAGGAGACCCACTGCCCTCTGCCACAATGCGACTGACAACAAGGTCTACTGCGCGAACCACGACAGTCACAACGTGACCGTGATAGACGGCGCGGCCGACAGCTATATCGCCACCGTAGGTACGGGTCTAGGCCTTTGTGCCGTCTGCTACAACTCGACCGACAACAAGGTCTACGGCGCGAACTATTTCTACAACAGCGTGACGGTGATAGACGGCGCGACTGACAGCGTGATTGCCACCGTGGCTGTCGACGCCTCCCCTTGCGCCCTCTGCTACAATCCGGTCAACAACAAGGTCTACTGCGCGAATTGGAGCGGCCGCAACGTAACAGTAATAGACGGCGTGACCGACAGTGTCATCGCTACCGTGGGTGTTGGCCACGACCCATTTGCCCTCTGCTACAACCCGACCAACAACAAGGTCTACTGCACGAACGGAATCGGTGGGTTCGTCATCGTGATCGATGGCGCGACCGACAACGTCATTGCTGCCGTACCTGCAGGCTGGGACACCCGCGCTCTCTGCTACAACCCGACCAACAACAAGGTCTACTGCACGAACTACCGCCACGCCAGCGTGACCGTGATAGACGGAGCTACAGACAGCATCATCGCCACCGTGGCTGCAGGGAGCTACCCGGATGGCCTCTGCTACAACCCGACTGACAACAAGGTCTACTGCGCGAACTCGGGCAGCAGCAGTGTGTCCGTGATAGACGGCGTGTCCAACCGGGTCGTCGCGACTATCGGGCTCGGTTCTGGCGCGTCTGATTTGGTGGCAAACCCGGTTCATGACCGGGTCTATGTCGCCAGCTACAGCAGCTCCAGCATCTTTGTCCTGTGCGATTCGATGCTCGGAATCGGGGAAGGCCTCAAGCCTCAAGGCTCAAGCCTCGAGCCGATGCTGACCGTCGTCCGCGGGGTGCTGATGATGGAAGACCGAGGACGGGAGACCGGGGACCGGGCTGAGTTGATGGACGTCAGCGGGCGGAAGGTGTTGGACCTCAGACCGGGTGCGAACGACGTACGAGTACTGGCGCCGGGGGTGTACTTCGTCAGAGAGGAGCGAGGGACCAGGGGCGAGGGGCCAGGGAAGACGCGAAAGGTCGTGATTGCGAGGTAGGGAGGTGCCATGAAGCACGCATCGGTGCTGTTGGCCGTTGGCCTGCTTCTGGCCGGCGTTGCGCCGGCCGCGGATTCGCTCAACGTCCGGCTCGTCGGTAGCTGCGACACGCCCGGCGCTGCAGTAGGGGTGGCGGTCAGCGGGGACCACGCTTTTGTCGCGGATATGTCTCCCGGGTTGCGAGTTATCTCAGTTGCCGACCCAACGCATCCTGTCGAGGTCGGATACTGCGACTCAGGTTTTGCCTCCGGTGTTGCAGTGGTTGGGGACTACGCCTATGTAACTGACGACGAGGCCGGGTTGCGGATCCTGTCGATCGCAGACCCGGCGCATCCGGTTGAGGTTGGTTTCTGCCAGACGCCACGTTACGCTGTGGATGTGGCTCTGGCTGGGAACCATGCCTATGTCGCCAATGAGGCTTCTGGTCTGCGGGTTATCTCCGTAGTGGATCCGTCCCACCCGGTTGAGGTTGGGCATTGCGACATCCCGGGTGTCAGCCGGCGCGTTGCCATCAGCGGGAGCCATGCCTATGTGGCGGCCTACGCCGCCGGGCTGAGGGTAATCTCGATCGCAGACCCGGCGAACCCGGTCGAAGTTGGTCACCTGGATCTGCCGGACCTGGCGTACGATGTCGATGTGTCTGGGCAGTACGTCTTCGTTGCCGATGATGACGCGGGAGTCCGGATTGTTGACGTTGGCGACCCGGCCAATCCCGAGGAGGTGGGGGTCATGAATGCCCCGCCCTGGACTTCAACCCCGGCGGTGGCCGTAGCTGGAGACTATGCCTTCACAGGGTGCACTGATGCTACGTTGCGCGTGGCCTTGGTCGCGGACAAACAACACCCGGTCGAAGTTGGCTTCTACGGATCAACAGGTATACCGAGTGACATTGCGATTTCCGGCGGCTACGAGTACGTCGGGGTTGGTGCTTCAGGTCTACAGATCTACGAGTTCTATGGTGCGGGAGTCGAGGAGAGCCCCAAGCCGCCAACCCCCAAACGCAAGCTAGAGCCGACGGTTCTGTCAGAAGCGTCGGGCGTCAGCCGTCTTGCGTCCAGCGTCGTCTTCGACGCGATGGGGCGGCGCGTGCTCAGCCCGCGGTCGGGCGTGTACTTCGTGAGGGAAGCACAAGCTCAAGCCATCCGCAAGGTTGTTGTCACGAAGTAGGAGGCAAAGATGGGAACATCAGTGGCTGCAATCGGTCTGTGCCTGCTTCTGGTCGGCGTCGCGCCGGCCGCGGATTCGCTCAACGTTCGCTTCGTCGGCGGTTGTGCAACGTCGGGGTATGCGCAGCGTTTGGCGGTGTCCGGTGACTACGTCTATGTCGCTGATTGGAGTGGCGGCATGCGGGTCATCTCAGTTGTCGACCCATCCCACCCGACAGAGGTCGGATACTACATGACACCGGGTCCTGCTAGTGACGTGGTCGTGAGCGGGCACCTTGCCTATGTCGCGGACTACGATTCCGGGCTGCGCGTGATCTGGGTCGCTGACCCGGCCAATCCGGTTGAGGTCGGGCACTGCGACACGCCGGGTCGCTCTCTTGGCCTTGTCGTGACCGGAGGGCACGCCTATGTTGCGGACCACACTGCTGGCCTGCGGGTCGTCTCGGTTGCCGACTCAGCGCATCCGCTTGAGGTCGGACACTTGGACACACCTGGCACTGCCTACGGTGTGGCGTTGAATGGTGACCATGCATGCATAGCGGATGGTGAAAGCGGTTTGCGGGTCATCTCAGTTGCCGACCCGACGAATCCAATAGAAGTCGGGTACTGCGATACGCCTGGGTTGGCCTTGCACGTTGCCATGAGCGATAGTTGTGCCTACGTGGCAGATGACACTGCCGGGCTGCGAATCATCTCTGTCGCCGATCCGGCACATCCGGCTGAGATCGGACACGTCGGTCTGATGCACCAATCCAGAGGCGTAGCGGTAGTCGACGAATGCGCCTACTTCGTGGACATGGTGGCCGGGCTACGTGTCATCTCAGTTGCCGATCCGGTCCACCCGGTTGAGCTCGGGTACTACACCGAAGAGAACAGTGCACACGGCGTGGTTGTGTCCGGTGACTATGTCTATGTCGCAGGTATCGCTAGTTCGGTTGGGCTGTCGATATACCAGTTCTTTGGTTCGGGCATCGAGGAAGCGCCGAACGCCAAAGTGCGAGCGGTGAATGGCCGGCCGATGACATTGTCCGGCGCGTCGAGCATCAGGCGTCTTGCGTCCAGCGTCGTCTTCGACGCGATGGGGCGGAGGGTGGCGAACCCGAGGTCAGGCGTCTACTTCGTGTGCGAGGAGCGGCAAGCCACAAGCCTCAAGCCGCAAGCCAGGACTATCCGCAAGGTCGTCATCCAGAAGTAGCCACAAGCCCCGGCTTGGCGGGCTTGGGACACGATCCGGAATCCCCGGGCCGATTCCGGTCATGTCCCCGCCCGCGAGGTCTGCGTAATCTGCGTAATCTGCGTAATCTGCGGATGGATTCGGGCAGGGCCGGGCTACGGTTGTAGCCGTGCGATAGTCTCGCGGGCGACGGCGAGGCGGAGCAGGTCGGTGGGGGACGGGACACGATCCGAAACGTCGGACGTTTCGGTCATGTCCCGTCTGCGCAGCCACTCGGCAATCGGCGGGATGGTGCCGCCGTGGATGCGTACCGAACGGTTGACCGTTTCGGTCAGGACCTTCTGAGCCTGAAGCTTCACCAGCAGCGAATCGTACTCGACCTTCTTGCTTTCGGCCGCGAGCCAGGCCGTGTGATACACCAGCCAGCGCAGGGCTTCGATATCGCCGGCCATGTCGGCGAGGGTCTGCTGAATCGACGCGCGTTCGGAGATGTGCGTGCCCATCGAGGTCCAGTCGTGGGCGTACTGTGCGCTGACTTCGAGCAGGCGGTCGCAGGTGCCAAGTATCGCCGCCGCGCGGATGATGCGCGTGAGCGGAAACCACTTGCGGCCAAGGCTCAGGGCCTTGCCCGGAGCGCCGAGGACCTGCTCGGCAGTCACGGAGCAGTCCTTGAGGGTGAGCAGGTTGCCGGTGAGCGTGGCGCCCGGAGCACCGGAATCCAGAATCAGACAGATGGGACCGATAGGACCTGTCGGACCTATTCCGGAGGCGAAGACGAGGAAGAAATCGGCCTTGGGCTTGCGCAGGATCTTGGCGCCGTTGAGCATGTAGCCGCTTGGGGAGGCCTTGGGACACGATCCGGAATCCCCAGGCGGATTCCGGTCATGTCCCGCGGCGGTCATGTCCCTCGCGGTCGTTGCCATCTTAGCGGGGTCGCCGAAAGGTATCGGCTCGTCGAATGCCACAGCATAGGTCTTGGAGCCTTCGACCACTGGGGCAAGGTACTTGGGCTTCTGTGCGTCTGAGCACTCGTAGAGGATGGGGGTTAGCTCGCCCCACTCGACCGGGATGATGGTTTGGCCGAGCTCGTCGGCAATCAGGCAGGTCTCAACCACGCCGAGCCCGCCGCCGCCGAACGTCTCGGGCACGCCCGCGCTGTAGAGCCCCATCTCTTTGAGACTGCCGGTTGCCGCTTCAACAATGGCCGTACGTTCGGCCGGGTCTTTGGCATTGAGGAACCTGGGTTCCTGGGGAAGGAGGTCGCGCCGCACGAACTCGTGCGCGGTCTGGCGGACCATACCAGCGTCTTCGCCGAAGGTGAAGTCCATGCTAGGGGAGAGAACAAGAGACCAAGAGATCGAGAGACCGAGTAGGCATCAGGAGGCTTTGCGGGTGTAGTCGGGGAGGAGGAGGGGAGACTTGACCTCGGATGCGAGACCTTTGGACTGAAGGTCTTTGCGCCAGTGCTCGACGTGGGTGAGTCCAAGTTGCGGGTCACCGGTTCGCTCCTTCGCGACGTTGGCCGCGGCGATGCCGGCCCTGCGACCGAATACGATAACGTCCAGCAAGGAGTTGCCCATCAATCTGTTACGGCCATGGACTCCACCGGATGCCTCGCCGGCTACGAGCAGGCCCTTCACGTTGGTGGCGCACTCGGCAGTTATCTCGACACCGCCGTTCTGGTAGTGGAGAGTAGGGTAGACAAGCATCGGTTCTTTGGCGATGTCGATGCCGTGCCGGCCGAACTGGCGCACCATCGCCGGTAGTTCGCGCTTGACCGTGCCCGGACCGCGCCGGATTTCAATCATCGGCGTGTCGAGCCAGACCGCCTGCACCGCGGTCGGCGTAGTGACGCATTTGTTCAGGCTGCACTCGCGGATGATGGCCGACGCGACGACGTCGCGGGTCTCGAGCGGGAAGATGAACTGATTGCCTTCCGAGTTCACGAGCTGCGCACCGATGCTCCGGACCTTTTCGGTGACGAGCAGGCCCAGTATCTGCTGCGGGTAGGCCGCGCCGGTCGGGTGGTACTGCATCGTGTCGATGAAGGCGAGGTGGGCGCCGGCACGATAAGCGAGCACGAGGCCGTCGCCGGTCGCGCCGTAGTGGTTCGAGGTCGGGAAGCCCTGGTAGTGGAGCCGGCCGCTGCCGCCGGTAGTGATAATGACGACTTTGGCCCTGACGACCGAATAGCGGTTTAGGTTGAGGTTCTGGAGTATCGCGCCGGTCACTTCACCACTGGCGTCGGTTAGAAGCTCGACGGCGGGCGAGAATTCGAGCAGAGTGATGTCGCTGCGGGAGCGGACTTCGTCGCGCAGGGTGCGCATAATCTCCGCGCCGGTATAGTCGCGGGCAGTGTGCATCCGGCGGCGCGAGGTGCCGCCGCCGTGGATGGTCTTCATCGAGCCGTCCGGGTTCTTGTCGAACATCGCGCCGAGGTCCTCGAGCCAGCCGATGGCTTCAGGCGCATCGGAGACGAGTGCTTCGACCAAATCCGGCGTGTTCCCGAAGTGACCGCCGCCCATCACGTCGACATAGTGAATGGCAGGGGAATCGCTCTCCTTGTCCGCAGCCTGGATGCCGCCCTGCGCCATCATCGTGTTCGCGTCGCCGAGACGGAGCTTGGTCGCAATCATCACTTTGGCGCCCGCGTTGTCGGCCATGATCGCGGCCGAGCAGCCGGCGCCGCCGCCGCCGATAATGAGCACGTCGCAATCGTAGTCGGGCTTGCTTAGATCGATAGCCGGCGAAAATGGGGACAGTCCCCCAGGAGGTACAGTCCCCATTTTCGGAAGGGTGGAATCGGCTTCTAGCAGCAGGGCGAGTTCGCGCGGGGTTCGGTCGCCCGCGTTCGGACCGATCCTGAGCGCGGCAAAGGTTTCGGCCCGGTAGTCGGGATGGAAGCCCTTGAGCAGTTCTTCCTTGGCTTCAGCCGTGGCGCGGGGGAAGGTCTCGGACATGCGCTTCTCGCGGGTGGTGACCAGCGCATTCAGCGAATCCTGCATGGTAGAAGGGTAGCTCACGCGGTCCCCCAGGAACAGGACCTACGGGACCCATATGACCTATTCATCTCACTCTCCCGGTTCGATGTCGCGTTCGGCATAGCGCTTCTTGAGTTCGTCCTTGGGCTGTTTCTTGAGTCCGGCGAGGTCGGCCTGGAACCTGCCGGCCCCGATTTCTTCGCGGCGGCGGGCAAGGTGCTCCGACTTCGGAGCCAGGTTGCGGCCGTAGATGCGGCGGCAGAGCAGGGCAGCGTTGTGTTTGACCAATTCCGCCGGGCAGCGGGAGACGCAGAGGCCGCACATGATGCAGTCGAACGAGATGTCGGCCGCAGCCGCGAGGTCGCCGCGCACGATGGCGGCGACGTAGCCGAGGACGTCAATGTCCTGCGGGCAGGATTTGGTGCAGGTGTTGCAGCCGAGGCAGCGGAGCATCTCGGGGTAGAGGTCGAGGACTTCTTTCGCCTCGCCCTTCAGTTCGGACAGCCGGTATGTGGACCGGTTGGCCGGGTAGAACGGAATCATCGCGAGCTGCATGTCGGGTTCGATTTTGGTCTGGCAGGCAAGCGCGAACTTGAGATGGTAGTCGCCGGGCAGGCGGTAGACCGTCGCGCACGCGCCGCAGAACCCGCCGCGACAGCCGACGCCGCGTACCAGCTTGTACCCGGCGTACTCAAATGCCTGCAGGATGGTGAGCGAGTCTGGCACGCGGTGCCGCTCGCCCATGATGTGGATGTCAACGAGGTGGCTATCAGCCATTTCCGACCTCCTCAAGGAAAGCGTCCAGATAGTAGTCATCGGTCGGGCCCAGCCGCTCGAGCAGGTGCTTCATCTGCTCGACCGTGCGGGTCTTCGCTATGTAGTGCTTGATGCTCGTGTCCACCTGCGGGCAGGACATGACACAGGCGTAGCAGCGGTCGCAGTCGGTGCCGACCATCGTCTCCAATGCCAGGGAGGTGCGCTGGGCGGTCTTCTGAAGGCGCGCCGGCTCGCGGGCGAGGAGGGAGCAGATGTCCACGCAGTTGCCGCAGCCAAGGCAGGCGCGCGTTCCGGTCAGCTCGGCCTCGGTCTTGAGTGTGTGGGACGGACCAAAGCCGGAGGAGAGGAGTCGGCACCGGGCAACCGGTGGTTCGGATATGTCGAGGATGCGCTCGAGGACTTCGAGAACGTCCTCGATTTCGGTCTGCTTGGTGTCGGGCATGGTTAGAAAGGGATCGAGGGACAAAGGGATCGAGGGATCGGGTGTCCGGACACTTTGTCCCTTTATCCCTCTGTCCCTTGTCCCTTGGCCTTGCGGAACTCGGCGGTCAGCATGGGGACGACTTGGAACAGGTCGCCGACGATGCCGTAGTCGGCGACTTTGAAGATGTTGGCCTCCGGGTCCTTGTTGATGGCGACGATGGTCTTCGAGTTGATCATGCCGACCAGGTGTTGAATAGCTCCGGAGATGCCGCAGGCGATGTAGAGCGACGGCGCCACAACCTTGCCGGTCTGGCCGACCTGGAACTGGTGGTCGCGCCAGCCTGCGTCCACGGCTGCGCGCGATGCACCCACCGCCGCGTTGACCACGCCCGCGAGTTCTTCGAGAATGGCGTAGTTCTCCGGACCCTTCATGCCGCGGCCGCCGGAGATGATGACGTCGGCTTCGGTCAGCTCGACCGTCTTGATGACCGCCTTCACGATTTCGGCGACCTTGGTCCGCAGTTCTGCCGGGGCCACGTCGCTCGCGACAATCTGGGCACCCTTGTCGTTCTCGGGCTGGGCGCTGTAGGCGCGCGGCCGCATCGTGATGACCAGCGGGTTGGCAGTGGGCGCCTTCACTCGAGTGATTGCCTTGCCGGCATAGATCGGCCTGGTCAGTACGGGATTTCCGGTTTCGTCAAACTCGAGGGCAGTGCAGTCGGGAATAATCGTGGTTTCGAGGCGGGCAGCAAGCGTGGCACCGAGGTCCTTGCCCATGACCGTCGACGGAAGCACGACCGTGTGCGGTTTATGCTCGCGGCAGAGCTTCTCTATCGCTCCCGCGTATCCGTCCGGCGTGTAAAACTGAAGCGAGGGGTCATCCACGGTGATGACCTTGTTCACGCCGAACTTCACGACCTCGGTCGCGAGGTCTTTGATGCCGGAACCGACGATGACCGCGGCCAGCTCACCGCCGCGCTTCTCGGCAACCGCGTAGCCGACGCAGAGGTCCTCGAACGCGACCTTTTTCAGTCTGCCTTCACGCTGTTCGCAGAATACAAGTACCATCAAGTTGCTCCAGTCCTGTCGTTTGTGGGCTCCCACGTCTGGCGCGGTTTGATCCGGCGCCCGGCGAGGCTTTTCCGGTTAGCTTGACAGGATTGTAGCGACCGGAGATGTCAAGTCAACTCAGACGCGATACAATGCGGCGGTACACGGGCTTGCCCACGGTGGCGTTCGGTACTCGCAGGGCGGCCGGGAGTTCCCGGTTGGATTGACGTAAGACTCGACGCCAGCTTGACTTGCCGGAATGGGAAGCTAGACTGGCCAGAGTGATGCAGCCGACAACCACGGACGAGATGGGCAGGCGCCCACGGGGAAGTCAGCCGCAGCAGCAACAAATCCTACCCAGGAGGAACGAGTGAAGAACAGCATCGTGATGCTGTGCCTAGCGCTGGGCCTGGTTCTTGCATCGGGCCCGGCGAATACACCAGCCATCAAAGTGATGAGTGACGTCAACCCGGCCGCGCCGCACAGGCCGCGCGTCGGGTCGTCATCGACTTTCATGGACGCGCCCGAGACAGTGTGGACGAAGCCGCTAACCGGTACCTATAACGTCGGCGTGACCCCGGTCCAGGACACGTTGATGTGGGTGTCGGCAGGGCAGACCGAACTCCGCATATACGTTTTCAACATCAAGGACCCGGCCCGTCCGCTCATCGACAGCTTTGCCCAGACCGGTGGCCCGTCCGGCTGGGGCATCCGCGACATGGCATGGAAGGCGTCCACCGACGAGGTGTTCGCAGGCTTCGACAACCGCACCTTTCACGTCTATGACGCGACGACGCACATCCCAAACCACACCTACACGATTTCCGGCTACTCGGGCACCGTGCGTGGGTTCGGTTACAACCCGGTTCAGGACTCATGCTGGACGTGCGACTTCACAAATGCGCCGATGACGAAGTTCTCCATCGCCGGAGCGAACGGCCACCAGGTGAAGGCGGCGGCGTCGATGGGCTCGGCCTACGGCATCGCCGTAGACACGCTGCAGCACTGCTACTGGATTTCCCAAGCCGGCACAGCCGGCTCGAGCCCGATCTGGATGATGGACACGACCTATACGGTTGTGGACAGCTTCAATCCGTCCGGCTGGCAGATTGGCGCCGGCATCGAGGTCTGGAAGGACACTTACCTGCTGGCCCTCCATCAGACGACGCCCGACGCGGTCTGGTGCTTCAAGTTCGACATCGTACCGCCGCTCGACCATGACATCGGCGTGCTCAGCATCACGGCTCCTCCGGCCACCATGGGTCAGGACTCGGTCTATCCCATCGTGCAGATCAAGAACTTCGGCGCGAACCCGGAGAGTATCATCCCGGTGACCTGCTGGATCGACTCTCTCGGAACCAGGGTATATGCCGGCATCGATACGCTGGCCGGACCGCTGGCTGCGGGCGCGACGGCATATGATACGTTCCCGACGCTCTGGTACTCGGGACCGCCCGGCGCCGAGTACACGGTGACAATGTTCACGGAGCTCTCCGGCGATTTGGATCTGACCAACGACACGATGGTCCGCACGACCGAGATCACCGGCGCGGTGTTCTCCGACACGATCCACGTCCGCCGGGTGGCCAAGGGCACGCCGAACATCGACGGCATAATCAGCGACGGCGAGTGGGGCGGGTCGGTTCAGTACGACATCTCGGACTTGGCGGGGCGCGGCGGCAGCGGAGCGCAGCCGCCCGGCAGCGTGCTGGCCTACTACCTGTATGACTCGACCGCCGGGTTCATGTATTTCGCAATGGACTGCCCGAACTATTCCGGGCGAGCTGACTACGACCAGTTCGGACCTTACCTGGACGAGGACGGAAGTCAATACTGGTCGGCCGACTCGAGCGAAGGCAACTACTGGGTCGAGTACGTGGGCGGCGATTCGGTTATCTACCGGGCGCTGCTCGACATAGGCCCGACCGTCTGGCTGTATGGTCTGGTGCCGGGTGCGGTGAGCAAAAGCTCGACCACGAGCGGGCACCTGCAGTTCGAAACCAAGGTTCCGCTGGGTGCGCAGAAGTACCAACTCGATATCAAACCCGGAGACACTGTCGGGTACTTCCAGTACGTTGCAGTGTCGGGCGGCTCGTTCTACAACGGCTGGTGGCCACAGACGCTGCTGAGCTCCAACTGGGCCAATCCCCAGTACTACGGGCCGATGATATTCGAAACCGAGGTCGGCATTCAGGAGTCCCCCAGCGCGGAGTTTGCGCTGTACAAGGCATCACCGAGCATCGTCCGCGACCAGGCGCACATCAGCTATTACGTGGCCGGTCGCAGCAACGTCAACCTCGGTGTGTACGATGTGACCGGTACGCTGGTGAAGACACTCGCGAGCGGCTTGGTCGCGCCGGGTGTCCGCACGGAGGTTTGGAATCGGACCGACAACTCGGGTGATCGCGTTGCCAACGGGACCTACTTCTACCGTCTGGCCGTGGACGGCAAGTCGGTGTCGAGCAAGGCGATCGTCCTTAAGTAGGCGTCCGCGGTCTTGATGGCAGAACCGGCCTGCGGGCCGGTTCTGCTTCATTGAACGGCAAACTGTCGGCAAAGGAAGACCCGCCGGCAGGGCCGGCGGGTAGCTCCAGCGACAGGACTCGAACCTGTGACCCTCCGGTTAACAGCCGGATGCTCTACCGGTTGAGCTACGCTGGAATCAGAGGCGGTGGTATGTTATCCGCGCGGGCCTCTAAGTCAAGGCTAACGGACGAGCGCGAACTTGGCAGTGCTGCGTCCGAACGTCGTCCGCAGTACGGCGAGGTAGAGGCCGGCGGCAACCGGCCTGCCGGCCTCGTTCTTGCCGTCCCAGTACGCGCCAAGCTGTTCGAGCGCGGCGATGTCACCGTTCTCACCGTACCGTCCGGGTCTGCCCAGCGTTTTGGTGTTCAGGTTAATCGTGTCAATCAGGCTGCCCGACATGGAGAAGATGCTGATCAGGACCGGCGACTCGTCCGGCAACGGGTTGGCGCTGTCAAATGGAGCCGGACGTGCCAGGAAGATAGGAAAGTAGACTCGGGACTGCGCGGCCGGGACAAAAGGGTTGGGGAAGATGGATCCGATCCGGTCGCTGGGTAGGCTTACGACCTTCTTCTCCGGTGGGAAGAGCTTGAACGCCGAGTCCACGCGCGGAACCCCATATCCAAATGTGCAGCTCTTGACCGAGCGCGAGGCGGTCGCGAACAGCACGGCTCTGATTGAATCCGCAGACCACTGGGGATGGGCTTCTTTCAGCAGCGCGCAGGCACCGGCGATAAGTGCGGTGGCGCACGACGTTCCGACGCTGCCGTCAAGGTAGTCAACCGAGTCAGGGGAGACGACCGCGACGGTATCGGAGAGCGCAACAAGGTCAGGCTTGGTCCTGCCGTCGGATGTGGGGCCGGTGCCGGTCCCGCGCCAGGGCAGCATGTCCTTTTCCACGCCGCCCGCGGTGATGACGCCGTCGGCATCGCCCGGCGCGACGATGTAGGGTACCGGCCACGGGTAGTCGCTGTCGTCGGTGCGGTTCCCCATCGCCGTCACTATCAACACCCCCCGCTTCGCGGCAATCGAGGCGGCAATTGAAATCGGCGCGGTCCTGCCGTCGAACTGGTTGGGCCCGTACCAGTTCCGGTACCCGAGCGAGGTCGAGACCACGTCGGCGCCCATGCGGTCGGCCCACTCGAGCGCTTCGATGTAGGCGTCTTCCTCCATGTTGTACTCGTAGAAGCGGCCGCTGCGGGCTTTGTACATCTCGGTCTTGGCGAGCATAAGATCAACGCCGGGCGCGACTCCGATGACTCCCCCTTGCTGGTATCCGGCGATGATCGACGCCATTCGTGTTCCGTGGTTGGGTTGCTCACGCGAGAACCTGGCGGAGTCCGCCGTCTGCCAGACCGCGCTGTCGTCGCCGCGTTTGAACCAGAATGCCAGCGGGCCGCCGCCGGACGCGGCCAGCGCCGGCGCCGCATTGAATCCGATTGTGTCAATCAGGACCGGTGCTGACCACGTGGCGCCGAAGTCGGCTGAGGCAGTCCGATACAGGAATCCTCCCGTCTCGTACAGCAGAGTCATTCCCGGCGGCGTTTCCGACACCGCATCGAAGCCCCCAATCCAGAACAGGCTGTCGGCCACGGTTCCGGCCTGATTCCACGTCAGTCCACTGTCGTTCGAGCCCAGCGTGGCGAGGCGCGAGAACGCGCTGTCCGATCGGTCCTCGTAGATGAGCAGGCGCCGCTCGTCATTGCCTGCCAGCCGTGTGCGAGCCGCGCCGCCCGCGACTGGCTCGTTCAGCCTGGCGAAAACGGCGCCGCCATCGGTTGATCGGAACTGGGCGATTCTACCGCTCTTGAGGCCGGTCGTGAAGATGTCAAGGAATCCGCTCTCCGCCGAGACTTGAAGACCAGACAGGGGTTCGCCGGCAGTGAAAGTCGTGGAGTCCATCGGCGTCGGCTCAGGCAGGGCCACGGATGCCTTCCACAGCACGACCAGCGACTCGGACCGCACGAAGGCAAGGTACAGGGTATCGGCGAGGACCGCCATGGCCGGATATCGGCCGGAGGATACCATGCGCGGATCGCCGTGCCAGTCCGTACTCATGAAATACCCCAGGTACACCGTCGGGACGGCGGGTGCGTTGATGGCAAGCGCCAGTTGGTTGTAGGCCAGATAGGTTTCGCTGCCGTGCCCGGCCAGGGCGAGGTTCTCGTACGTCGCGCCGGTCAAGGCCGACAGGACCAGCGGAACGGGAGAGGTCCAGGCGTCGCCGCCGTCGGTCGATGAACTGGCGAACACCGCCCGTCGCGGCGCGTTGTAGCCATAGGCAAAACTGTCGGCGCAGAACACCGCAAGCAGCGTGTCCCGCGAACCGGACTGGGACTGGACCGTGCTGAGGGCCAGACCCCTGGCAAATCCGAGGAAGCGAACGCTATTCATCGCTGCCGGCTGCCAGGAGTTGCTCGACTTGGCGGTGTAGCCGTTGTCCCCGGAGATGAAGTCGTACTGCTTGTGGATGCGGGCCCTTGAGATCCCCCGGTTGGTCAGCTTGATTCCGGTGTCGAATATAGCCAGTTTGACGTTTGATCCGTAGTAACCGCGAAAGAACAGCTCCGGTATGCCCATCATCTGGGCCTGCTCATACGACGGCCCGTAGAAGCGATGCGCGTACGCAGTGTCGGTCGAGCGATAATGGCTCGTGGGTGTGATCCGCGCGAGCGGGAAGAAGCCGGATTCGACCGCAGTCCGGGATACGACCGGTTTCATGTCGTAGACAAACGGCAGTGCGTACGTTTGAGCTACCAAATCCGGTGGCATGTCGAAGCTCGCGGCATTGAGCCATTTGGAAACCGTACGCAGCCGGCCGCCGAGTTCTTCGATGCGGCGGATGTATGACTCGCGCACGGGGATATCGTTGAAGTCGGGGTTGATGCGGCCGCGGGTTGCTGCATTGCGGCTGACGGCGCTGACCGCCGCCTCATAGTCGGTCTGGTTGTAGATGCCCTTATCGGTGAAGAAGACCCATGCCTCGCGCGACTCGATCGTCGGCGCAACAGTCTTCTGGGGAATCCGGACAAGGGCGGCGCCGGCCGCCATGAGCAGGCAGATGATTACTTGCATCGCTAGTCCTTACCGATGCCGGACAGGACCCCGGCCGGGCCGAGCGCCAGCACCACGATCATGGTCGTTATTGTGAGTCAGGATGTCGGCCAAAGACTGCCAACGCCCAATCCGGCGCCGGTCGGTCTCTGCCGGTCTCGGTACTGTTGCAGCCATTGGGGACCTTCCTGTTCTGCTCACAGCAAGAGTGAAGTACCCCGCGCAAGAATTGAACTTGCAACCCACGGATTAAGAATCCGTTGCTCTGCCAGGTTGAGCTAGCGGGGCACACATCTTCAGATCAGGCGACGCCACACACTGCGGACGTGCCTGTACTGCAATTGTCAACCGCGCCCGGCGCGACTCGAACGCGCAACCTACGGGTTCGAAGCCCGGCGCTCTGTCCAGTTGAGCTACGGGCGCACGCGCTGGACTGCGGTCCGGCCCGGCCCTGAATCCGCGTGCAGTGTAGCGGATTCAGGCGCGGATGCAACTCCTGCCTTTGGTCCGCCCGCCACACCGAGGGTGAGTGATGGGAATCGAACCCACAACATCCTGAGCCACAGTCAGGTACTCTAACCAATTGAGCTACACTCACCGTTGTGTCGGAACGCCTCAGTATAGCCGCAAGCCGGTCGTTGTCCAGACCGACGGGTGCCCGTTTCCTTTGACTTTGATCGCGCCGCCGCTATATTGACAGCCACTCTCAGGCATTACCGAGCAGACAAAGGAGTCCTCAGCATGAAGGCCAAAGAGATCAAACGTATTCTGGTCACCGGTTCGGTCGGCCAGATCGGATCGGAACTGACCCTGGCCCTGCGTGACCGCTTCGGGGCGGAGAACGTCGTGGCTACCGGCCGCAAGACGGCCCCCAGCGACGCGTTGAAGAACTCGGGGCCGTTCTATTTCATCGATGTAGCGAAGCGGGAGACCCTCGAAGAGGTCGTGCGCAAGCATGACATCGATACCATCGTCCACATGGCCGCGATCCTGTCGGCCGTGGGCGAGCAGAACCCCATGCGGTGCTGGGATGTGAACATCAACGGAACGCTGACGGTGTTGGAGTGCGCACGCGAGCACGAGATGGCGCGGGTCATCATCCCGAGTTCGATCGCTGCGTTCGGGCCGGAGACGCCCCGCGCGAACACGCCCAACGATACCATCCTCAAGCCGCGAACCATGTACGGCGTGACCAAGGTTGCGGGCGAGCTCCTCGGCGACTACTACTTCCGCAAGTATGGGCTCGATGTGCGCGGCCTGCGCTACCCGGGCATCATCTCTCACGAGACCCTGCCCGGCGGCGGCACGACCGACTTCGCGGTCGCCATCTACTTTGAGGCAGTCAAGAACAAGCGCTACACCTGCTTCGTGCGCGAGGACACCCGCCTGCCGATGATGTACATGCCCGNNCTTCTCGGCCGGCGAGCTCGCCGCCTCCATCAAGAAGCACATTCCCGAGTTCGTGTGTACGTACGAACCCGACTTCCGGCAGGCGATTGCCGACTCCTGGCCGATGTCGCTCGACGACTCGGCGGCCCGCGAGGAGTGGGGCTGGAAGCCGGCCTACGACCTGGAAGCCATGACAGAGGACATGCTCGAAGTCCTGGGTCACCGGCACCGCGAAGGCAAACTCTAGGTTAGCGACGCTTGACAGCAGGCGCCAGGCGCCTAAAATCATAAGAGAGTGTTGTACCAGTTTAAACGCGACCTGAACAGGGTCCTTGACGGCGACCGGATATTCTACGGCGAGGGTCGGGGCGAAACTGGTGTCTGCCTGCACATCCCGCTGACGAACCACGTCGCGGGTGGGGCCCAGGGTGAAGACCACGCGTTGGTGATACAGCTCTGCAACAACATGATCGAGTACCTGCTGTACAAGCGCCCGGTGAAGGGTCCCGAGAGCTGGGACTATGACGGCGACAAGGCCGGAGAGACGTACACTGTCTGCGGTGACAATCCAACCACCAGCGGCGTCGTCGTCTACGACAGGAATTACGAG
Source organism: Caldifarciminota bacterium UBA2258 (assembly GCA_002347155.1). Classification (GTDB taxonomy): domain Bacteria; phylum Hydrothermota; class Tepidihabitantia; order Tepidihabitantales; family Tepidihabitantaceae; genus UBA2258. Next base: position 77,182 of record DDXO01000013.1, on the reverse strand, counting down.
GGCGGCTCAAAGCTCCAGGTGGTGCTCGACAAGACGTTCGGGGCGAACGAGATATCAGTCCGCTGGAAGAACAACATGGTCGGCGACGAGTTCCTGTTGAAGGACTACATGGAGTATCTCAAGCAGGCGCTCGCCACCGGTGAACTCGTTCTCAAGGAAGACTGAGGCCGTTCAGTAACCTGCCCGGATCGCATTCGACTGATTGTCCGGTTCGGGCAAGATGTTGGCCTCTGCTGCTGCTCCCATTGGATGTTAGGATGACCGGCCCGTGCTGACCCTCAAAGACATAGTCAAAGACGCGGAAGTCGTGACCCTTGTGGCGGAGGCCGACCGGCAGCTCGAGGCACTCGGGTATACCGAACATGGGCCGCGACATGCGCGGCTCGTGGCCAAGAACGCACGTTCCGTTTTGGTCGCGCTCGATACCAAGGAACGGCTGGCCGAACTGGCGGCCGTCGCCGGCTATCTGCACGACATCGGCAACGTGGTGAATCGCGAGCGGCACGAGTGGACCAGCGCCCTGCTGGCCCGCGACATCCTGCTGAGGATGGGCATGGATCACAGTGAGACGGCCCGGATAATGGCCGCAATCGGGAACCACGACGAAAACACCGGGAACCCGGTTTCAGAAGTCTCGGCCGCGCTGATACTCGCGGACAAGGCTGACGTACACAAGAGCCGGGTACGCAACCCGGAGATGATTAACTTCGACATCCACGACCGGGTTAACTACGCCGTGAAGCGGTCGGCACTGACCGTCCGCAGCGAGGACCGCAGCATCACGTTCGATCTTACCGTCGATACAAACGTCGCGCCGGTGATGGAGTACTTCGAGATATTCCTCTCGCGCATGGTGATTTCGCGCCGGGCCGCGGATTTCCTCAAATGCCGTTTCGGACTCGTCATCAACGGCACGCGGCTGGTCTAGGGCCGAGGCCGGCAATGGCCTCCTTTGACATAGTGAGCCCTGCCGGCTAGAGTCAATCAGCTATCCCCGGAGGTGTATGGGTGCTGGTGTGCCTGGCGGACTTCAAATCCGTATGGTCTGCGATAAGTGGACCGGTAGGTTCGATTCCTACACGCCTCCGCCATCTTCCTGAGCGGTGACGCCTGCCCTGCAAGGGGCGGGCGTCACCGCTTGGGGCCGGACTTCAGTTCCCGGGTCAGCTCGGCGTCGGTGCGGCGAAGGTAGAGCGGCTCAAGCGAGGCTATGTTGTCAATCTGGCCTTTGGCAACACGCTCAGCAGCCTCGATGGCGATGACTCCTGGCGAAGGGACAGCAATGCCGGACGGCTCCAATCTGATTCCGGCTGACGCGAACGGCTCGGAACAGAGGTCAATGCCGTCTCCGGCCGCGACGAGGCTGGTTCGACCCGCGAGCGTCCTGCTGACTTCAGCCGCCAGGTCTCCGGGCGTGGCCACCATGGGCGGAAACGGCGTCTTTCCGTCCAGGTGGAGGGCGGCATAGACCTGCTGCTTGCGGGCGTCTATCACGGCGAGCACACCCTCCAGGCTCGGTAAAGCGGTGCGGGCCAGCCCCCATAGTGAGCTCAACCCGACAACCGGAATCCGGTGAGCGATGGCAAGGCCCTTTGCCGTGCTCACGCCCACACGCAGCGACGTGAACATGCCCGGGCCCATGTCCACGCCGATGCCGGCCAGCTCGTTCACGTTCACTTCCGCTTCCTTGAGAAGCAGCTCGAGCAGCGGCATGAGGACTTCGTTGTGGTTGCTACCCGAGTCTTCGACCGCCTCGGCGAGGACCTTGCCGGAAGCAGCGAGCGCCAGGCCGGTCGACTTGCCGCAGGTTTCGATTCCGAGTACCGGGCATGCCTTCATGTCGCTGTTCTCAGTACGAGTGATTTAGATACCAGATCTCTGCCAGACCCTCGTTGGCGAGACGCGGCCGGACCGAGCGGATTCGCCTTCCGTAGCCCCGGGCGACGCTGGCCGCGCCGCCGGTAGCGACGACCAGAAACCGGCGTCTGAGGCCGCGTTCGACCTGGGCGACGATATGGTCAATACCTCCGGCGAACAGCGCCCCTACGCCGGCCTGGATTGCCGTGCGCGTGCTGCGCTGAACCGGGCCCAGCAGCCTGCCCGGTGGTACCTTGGGAAGCCGGGCCGTGCCGGCAGCAAGGGAATCAAGGCACATCTGCACTCCGGGCAGGATAACGCCGCCGACAAAGACTCCTTCCCGCAGAATCACGTTCGCCGTCGTCGCGGTACCGAAATCGAAGACAATCACGTCCCGGTCCGGCAGCGAGGACCTGGCTCCAACCGCTACGCACACACGGTCGGCACCGAGGTCAGTTCGAAGGTAGTCGAACCGTAGTCCGGTTCGAGTGTGCGGTCCGACGACCAGGGGCTCGAGATCTATGGTCCTGCGCAGCCTCGGCACGAGCGTGTCGGTGACCTGGGGTACCACCGAAGCTACGGCGGCGCCGGCAAGCCGGTCCGGCTTCGGCAGACGGCCGCGGCGCACGACAGGCGTCGGCAGGAGCAGGAATCTCGCCAGTCGCCGGCCGTTGAACCAGGCGAACCTGGTGTTGGTGTTGCCGACAAGAATGGTGAGGATCATCTCAGTCGGCGCACATCTCCGGCGCCCAGCACCGCCAGCCGTCCGGAATCGGCTCGCAGTACGATACGGCCTTCCGGATCAAGGTCTACCACCGTGCCGACGTACCTGCGCAGCAAGGTCCTGACTTCGACTCGGCGGTGCATGATGCTCGAACGCTGCTTGATGTCGGCAAGCACGCGGGCCGAGTCGTCCCTGCCGGCCTGTTCGATGCCTGCTTGCATCTCGCGCAGAAAGTTCTCAAGCAGGTAGAACCTGTCCCATTCCCTGCCCGTGACCATACGGAGCGAGACCGCGTCCGGCAGGTCTTCAGGCAGTGACTGCTGATTCAAGTTCAGGCCGATGCCGACTGCGACCGCGCTGCTCCGGCCCTCGCAAAGGATGCCGGCGAGCTTCCTGTCGCCGACGGTGATGTCGTTCGGCCAGCGTATCTGGGTAGCGACGCCCGAGGTCTGCTCGACCGCGCGCGAGAGCGCCAGCCCGGCCAGATGGACCAGGAGCGAAGGTCTGGGGAAGTCAGGAGCGCGGGTCCACATCAGCAGCGAGGCGACGAGGCTGTCGTCATCCGAGAACCAGTGCCGATGGAATCGGCCCCGGCCCCTGGTCTGCCGGTTGGCAAGCACGATTGCGGTCGTGCCTTTGCCCGCAAGGCTGAGCGCGTAGTCGTTGGCTGAGCCGACTTCGTCCACCAGATGCACGCTGCCGTAGCGCGCCAGCCCGGCCAGCCTCTCTCCGGACACCTCAGTCGTCGTTGCCAATCGCGTGGAGTATCAGCGCGGCGACACCCGCACAAGCTTCAGGCCCGGCTTGCCTCTGTCGAGAGCGGCGACGTAAACGCCCGGCTCGACGATTCGGCGTGTCTCGTCGCGGCCGTCCCATATCCATGAGCATGCATCGCTCGTGAGTGAGCGCCGGGCCCGGCCGGCGATGTCGTAGATGGTCAGGGTCTGCCCATACACTCCGACTGGCGCGTCGGCCCTGATTCTCATCAGGCCTGCGGCCGGATTCGGCCAGGCTTCCAGTCCCGGCTTCAGCAGCGGCCTCGATGCCTCCGCAATCGCGGCCGGTGTGGTGTTAAGGAACAGGCAGTTGCCGCGAGCGGCGACCCAGTTGGTCACGGCCAGGTCCGGCGCTTCCGAGAAGCGGTAGAAGAAGACGACGTTGTTGATTCCTGCCGGTGGAGCCGAGGCAAAGCTGACCCAGCCTGCGAGCAGGTCAAAACAGTACCCGCTGACCGGCACCTTGGCGCCCTCGACGTAGACGCTATCCAGTGCCTGCAACGGCCGACGGTGGATATCGAAGAGCTTCCTGGTGCCGTCGCCGCTGTTTGCTTCATTCACCGATGACAAATGTCCGTTGGTCACATCGCCCCAGACCAGGGCCTCGCACACCAGGTCAGTTGCGGGTGACGGGCTCCATGACCACGTCGGCGTCGTATCCAGAACACCGGCGTGGTTCTCAAACACCACGACCGGCTCCCACCATCCGCCCGCAGCCAGGTCAAGGTAGTTGTCGCCGTTTACGTCGGCCCAGGCCACGCAGGACGAATACCGGTTCGAGCGGAGCATGGTGAACGCGGCGATGGTGTCGAGCGTGCCGCCGTTGTTGCGGAACACCTTTATGCTGTTCGGCTCGCCCTGCTGGTTGTTGGATGCCACGGCCAGGTCGAGAAAGTCGTCCGCGTTGTAGTCAGCGAACGCCAGGCGCAGGACCCAGCCCACTCCCTGCTGAGCGGTCCAGGACGGAACCGTGTCTAGGATTCCACCGTCATTCCGATACATCGTCACCTTGCCGCGCCCGCTGCCCGGAATCACCTGCCCGACAAACAAGTCGAGGTCGCCGTCGTTGTCGACGTCGCAGAATCGGACCGCGTCGCTGGGATTGGTGTCCGCGGCCGACCAGAAGGGGAGCGTGTCAAACGTGCCGCCGTTATTCCGATAGATGCGAGCGCGGTCGTACTCAACGGGCGCGTACGCGTCACCGGCGCTGATGGCAAGGTCGAGGTCGCCGTCCAGGTCCACGTCCCCAAGGCAGCAGTCGAAGGAAGCATGCTGATCAGCGGCCTTCCACCACGGCGACGTCCCCAGCGTGCCGCCCTCGTTCCGGTAGATGCGCGTCTTGAAATCGCCGCTGCTGCCGCTGCCGAGATAAGCGACCGCGAGGTCGATATCGCCGTCATTGTCCACGTCGCCCGCGTAGCAGTGGCCGAAGTAGCCATTGTCCGCCGAACGCCAAGAAGCGATGGTGTCGAGCGTGCCGGAATTGTTCACGTACACGCCGTTTCGGTTCATGGCCATATCATTGCCGTTGGAGGTGAGCAGGTCGAGCCACCCGTCTCCATTCAAGTCCGCCACCGCGCCGCCGGTCGAATAGTCATTGTCGTGCGACGTCCACGACGGCGAAGAGGGGAGCGGGATGGAAGCAGGAGAGGGATGAGGAATGAAGAGGAAAAGCGCGGAAACCAGAATCAACGCCGAACCAGAAGAGGCTCTCATGGTAAGGCCAGTCTAGCCCAAAGCTTCTGCAGGGTCAAGCCGCTTGCCCGTCGGGTGCCTCCGCTTGTCGGCGGCAACCCGGAACAAAGCGCTGCATCAGCGGCCGAGTGGCTCGCGCCTCCTCCGAGGGTCTTCCCCGGACCTTGAGGCAAGCGGATGGCGGCTGCCTGTCTGTTGACTTTGGCCGTCCGCAACCTAGAATTCGCTGATGAAAGTCGGCGTCCCGAGGGCACTCCTGTACCATCGCTATGGTCGGTTCTGGGAGGAGTTTCTGGCCGGACTCGGGGCCGAGGTCGTGGTCAGCCGTCGGACCGACAAGGTCCTGCTGCAACAAGGGCTGAGCCACGTGTCAGGCGAAATCTGTCTACCCATCAAGATTATGGCCGGTCACATCGAGGAGTTGGGCGGGAAGATCGACGTGTTGTTCCTGCCACGGCTGCTCTGGCTGGAAGACAGGCTCTACGCCTGCCCGAAGATGATCGGGATTGTGGACATCGCCCGGATGATGTTTGATGGCCGGCTGCCGATCTGCGCACCGAACATCCGGGGCAGCTTCTGGTGGCCGCACTTCCGCGCCGGCATGGAGTTGTGCCATGACCCGGTGCGGGTCGTGCGGGCACTGACTCGGGCAAGGCGGTACATACCCGCGCACGACCGGGCCCCGGATTTTCCGGCAGGGGAGAAGCGGGTCGCCTTGTTGGGGCACTTCTACAACCTCGATGATGATTTCATATCGCGGCCGATGGTTGACACGTTGACCGGCCACGGGTACCGGATCTGCACCAAGGATGAACTGCCGGAAAAGGTGCTGCGCAACCGTCAGGGTTTTGCCCGGAAGATCCGCTGGGTGTACGAGCGGGAGTTGTACAACGCGTTCCGGTTCCTGGTTGACAAGGTCAGCGGGGTGTGCATTATTGTCTCAATGGGGTGCGGACCGGACTCGCTCGTGGCCGAGTTCATGCGCGAGGAGGCACAGCAGCGGGACATCCCGTTCCTGCAACTGGTAATCGACGAGCATAGCGGCACGGCCGGAATCGTGACCCGGATTGAGGCATTCCTTGAACTGTCCGAGCGGAGACATGCCGGCAGATCCAAGATTCAAGATTCAAGATTGCAGATTGGCGGCCAGGCAGCAGCGGCCTGACCCGTCTGCCCGCAAATGAAGGCATCGTTCCCCAACCTCGGTTATGACACCTACGCGCTGAAAACGTTCCTGGAAGACCTCGGGGCAGAGGTAATCCTGCCCCCCCCCAACTCCCGTCGGACAATCGAGTTCGGTTCGCTCCACTCGCCCGAGCTGATATGCATGCCGTACAAGATAACCCTCGGCAACATGCTTGAGGCACTGGAGCTCGGGGCCGACACGCTGTTCATGGCCGCGGGCGCGCGGAAGTGCCGTTTCGGGTACTACCACTACCTCCATGAGCGCGCCCTGAGGGACCTGGGCAAGGAGTGCCGTTTCATCCCCGTGACCCAGTATTCGCCGTTCGACTTCGTTTTCAAGGTAATGCCGGGCATCTTCGACGTGTCGCCGTTCCGGGTGATGCGGGCCGTCACGAAGATGCTTGCGAAGAGCCGTCTGACTCAGGAATTCCGACAGCACCTGAACCGGAAGATGGCAATCGACTTCGGGGGTGCGGAGCAGGCGAAGCCGAAGGCGCTCGCCGTCATCGAGCGAGCGCACACGTTGAAGGAGATCCAGGCGGCGCGCGGCGAAGTCTTGCGGATCTTCAACCTGAACGGAACCGAGCCGCAGATACGGCTGGGACTGGTCGGGGAGATCTACTTCATGATTGAGCAGTTCGCCAGCCAGGAGATTGAAAAGGAGTTGGGTAAGATGGGGGCCGAGGTGGTGTTCGAGCGGAGCCTGTACCGGCACATCCGTCACCTGCTCTTCTCGGACCCGGCTTTCACGCGTTCGGGCCGTCTGGCGCATCGGTATCTGCAGGAGTCGCCCGGCGGCGAGGCGATTCGTACGGTGGGCGAGGCGGTGTACTTCCAGCGTCAGGGGCTGGACGGTGTCGTGCACATCTTTCCGTTTACCTGCATGCCGGAGAACATCGCGCTGGAAGCGCTGCAGAAGCTGTCGGAAGAGACCGGCCTTCCGGTCCTTTCGCTTTCTTTTGATGAGCATACGTCGCGGACCGGACTGCTCACCCGGCTCGAGGCATTCGTGGACCTGGTGAAGAGGAGAAAGCTTGGCCGAAGGCTACATCGGAATTGACGTCGGCTCCATCTCGACCAAGGGTGTGGTCGTCGACCGCGAGTTCAATGTGCTCGCCAGCCGCTACCTGAGAACGCAGGGCAATCCGATCGACTCGATCCGGCGTCTGCTCGCCGAACTGGGCGGGCAGGTTGATTCAGGAGTGAGGATTCTCGGGGCCGGAACTACCGGTTCGGCCCGTCGGCTGGCCGGAGTCATGGTGCAGGCTGACATCGTGAAGAACGAGATAATCACCCACGCCGTCGCGGCCAGCCACTTCCACCCTGAGGTGCGGACGGTCATCGAGATCGGGGGACAGGATTCGAAGATAATCATCCTGCGTGATGCCATTCCCGTAGACTTCGCGATGAACACAGTCTGTGCAGCCGGGACCGGCAGTTTCCTCGACCACCAGGCAACCAGGCTCGGCCGGCCGATCGAGGAGTTCGGCGGACTGGCGCTGCGGGCGAAGAACCGCGTGAACATCGCGGGCCGCTGCACGGTGTTTGCCGAGAGCGACATGATTCACAAGGCCCAGCTCGGCATCTCGACCGAGGACATAGTCGCCGGGCTGTGCGATGCCATCGTCCGCAACTACATGAACACCGTGGCCAAGGGCAAGGAGATTCACCCGTTGATTCTCTTTCAGGGTGGGGTGGCGGCCAACGTCGGTGTGAAGAAGGCGTTCGAGTTGATGTTAGGCCATGACGTGCTCGTGCCCGAGCACTTCCTGGTGATGGGCGCGGTCGGAGCGGCAATCGTTGCGTCCGAGGAGACCGATGGCAAAGGCACCAGGTTCGCGGGGTTCGACGTGGCGGATACCGACTTCCAGACCCGTGCCTTCGAGTGCGAGGGCTGTCCGAACCGGTGCGAGGTGATTGAGACCCTGCGTGAGGCGAAGGTGATCGACCGGTACGGCGACCGATGCGGGAAATGGTCGAAGCTCTAGAGAATGCCGAGTGACGAATGGCGATTGACGAATTGCGGACGGGAGCGTAGGGTGATTGCGATGGGTGCGCTGGTGCTCGCATGCCTGGCGTGCGCGCAGCCGAAGGAGGTTATTGTGACAAGACAACCGGCGGTCGCAGGGCAGTTCTATCCGGATGAAGCGAAGACGCTGACCGCGATGGTCGATTCGATGCTGGCGGATGCAGAGGTGCCGGCCATTTCCGGCGCGCTGGTCGGAATCCAGGTCCCGCACGCGGGCTATCCGTTCTCCGGACCCGCGGCCGCCCGAGCGTTCAAGCTGCTCCGGGGAATGGACTCAGTCACGGTGGTGATGCTGGGGACGAGCCACCGCGTCCTGCTGGACAAGGCAGCGGTGTACGCCCGCGGTTCGTGGCACACGCCGCTGGGTGACGTGGCGATTGACGAGGTTCTGGCCAAGGCGATTCTGGCGCAGGACAAGTTCCTGGCCGACATGCCGGAAGCGCACGCGCGGGAGCACTCGATCGAAGTCGAGGTGCCGTTCCTGCAGCGCGTGCTGGGCGAGTTCAAGATCGTGCCGATAATGCTGCTGCAGCCTACCTTCGAGCAGTGCGAGCGAGTAGGTAAGGCGATTGCCCGGGCGGCCAAGGGCAAGAAGGTCTTACTGGTTGCGTCGTCCGACCTGTATCACGGTGAATCGTACGACGAGGCCAACCGGGTAGACAGCGTCGCTGTCGACCTGATGGCGAAGTTCGACCCCAGGGCGTTCCACGCGGCGCTCGAACGGAATGAGGCGCAGGCCTGCGGAGGCAACGCGATCACGGCGATGATGGTCGCTGCGCGTGAAATGGGAGCGGACTCGGCGGTTGTCCTGGCTCAGACGAACTCCAATGACGTGACGGGCGAACGCGGCGGCTACTGCGTCGGGTACAGCGCGGTCGCGTTCGTGGCATCCGGGAAGGGATCAAGGGATCAAGGGATCGAGGGATCAAGTGACCTGAACGAGCGTGAGCAGAAGAGCCTGCTTGGGATTGCCCGCGGCACATTGGAGAGCCACATACGTTCCGGCAAGGTCCCGGAGGCCAAACCGCTAACGCCGAAGCTCAGCGAGAAACGCGGCGCATTCGTTACCCTGCATGAGCGCGGCGAACTACGGGGGTGCATCGGCTACGTGGAAGCAGTGAAGCCGCTCTTTCAGGCGGTAAGCGATATGGCGG
>DDXO01000013.1:0-67723 GCA_002347155.1 Caldifarciminota bacterium UBA2258 | reverse complement strand
GAGGATCCAAGATTCCCGCCGGTCGGCGTTGATGAACTGGACAAGATCGACATCGAGATAACCGTTTTGAGTCCGCTGCGGCCTTTGCCGAGTCCGGAATCGGTCGTCGTCGGCAAGCACGGCCTCGTCATACGAAAGGGCTATCGTTCAGGGTTGCTCCTGCCGCAGGTACCGGTCGAGCAGGGCTGGAACCGCGAGCAGTTCCTTACCCACACCTGCCTGAAAGCCGGACTGCCGCCGAACTCCTACAAGGAGAAGGACGCGCAGCTCTTCTGCTTCACCGGTCAGGTGTTCGGCGAGAAAGAACTGGGCCGACAGCAGTAGTCGCCGTGCAGCGTTAGCTGCCTTGGAGTGCGGCAGCAGAAGCTGCCGCCTTTCGGGGCATATGAAAGGACAAAGCGGGGGTTGGCAGGAGCCCCTGTCGGACAGTTCGCTCCCGCAGTCCAGAGACCGCTTTCCGCGAGCGGGGTCGCAGCCGTAGCCGACAGCGCCTGTTCTCACTTGATACGAGCCGCGGCGCACATCGCAGCTCTCCTTGTACTTCTCCAAGAAGCTCTGCACGTTGGTCTCAAGGTTATCTGTCGAGTATTCCGGAAAGGAACCTGCACTGGAAAGTGGGCTGTTACTCGGCAAGGACCTCGGGATGGAACGGTGCTCGTTACTTGGCAAGGAACTCGACAAGAAGCTGTCGTCGTTGCTCGCGAAATCGCGGAAGAAGTAGCGCTGGAAGTAACCGGACAAGTAGCCTTCGTCGTTCCTCACCAAGCTCCTCGCGACGTGACTTCCGAAGTAGCGCGGATAGCTGCGGGGGAGGCGTAGGAGGGATCCGGGCGAGGAGAGAAGATAGAGGATTGAGGATAGAGGAGTTAGGACGCGGACTGGCGGTTTGGGGAGAATGTTGTATACTACATATTCAGAGGTGATGATTGAGCCGAGAAACTGACGACTTGCCGATGACCAGGGAGCTGGGCCTGAGGCTGCGGTCACTCCGCAAAAGGGCCTCGCTGACTCAGGCTGAGCTGGCTGGACTTGCCGGCGGCAGTCTGGATCAGGCGTTGGTGTCGCGGCTGGAGTCAGGCCTGCACTCGAACCCCACTCTATCGCTGGTGGCCGACTACCTGCGGGCGTGCCGGGCGAGCTTCAGCGAGATTGCCGATCTGCTGGACCAGTACACTTCACAACCGTTGCCGGTCGAGAAACAGGGAAGCGAGGCAGTAGCCAGGGTGACCGATGTCCTGCCCGCACAGATCGGGAATCAGGCGCTCGCGTACGACATCAAGACGACCGTGGCAAGGCGGTTCGAGGGCAAGCCGCCGCTATCCTCAGAAGAGCGGGTGAAGCGGGTCGTGAACCTGGCAGCGGCAGCCAGCCGGCGCAAGCGACTCGACATCCTCGTGAAGTACCTTGAGACAGAGGTCGGGCACGGCCTTGCCGCCACCGAGCGGCAGTACCTTCATCTCCTCGCAAGGAAGTTCTGGGGTGCGCTCAGCTCGACCCGGGGGAGGCTGGGGCACGTGCGGCTCAGGCGGATGGCGCGGGTTGTCGGTGAAGGTGTGGCCGCGCATGTGCTCTCCGAGAAGGACGTGAGGCTGGTGCGCGACCGCGTGGTCGAGCTCTTCAGCCGGATGGAAACGACCGGCGCGTTCGGGGCCGAGCCCGAGCCGCCGAAACCGCGCCGCAAGCCGACCTGGCTTGAGCGTCAGAAGAGAACGATGACCCCGGAAATGCTCACTCGGCAGGCGTACATTACGACGGCGCTCTCCGCTGCGACCGCAGCGGTCCAGACCGCGGACCGTTCGGCTGCCGAGTGGTCCCTGTGGGACAATTGGCTTACGTCGCTTGCGAGCGACGCCTACGACACGCTGCCCAGAACGCCTGAGCGTGAAAAAGTGCTGGCCGATGCACTCGAGAAATGCAAGGACAAGGACCTCGCCCGCAAGTTCGCCGACCTAGCCCTCGACGGCCTGGACCGCTTCTTCCGCCGCAAGTAGCCCGCACAACACCCACAGACCGAGCCACCCGGCATGGCTGCTGCTCATCCGGATCAATCTGCAATCTCCAATCTGCAACCTGCAATCTGAAATGCCAGGAGGCCGTCGACCGTAGGCCGCCTTGGGCCGCCCAGAATCCGACATAGGAGATCACCACCAAGGCACCAAGACACAAAGAGGGTGAGGACGGAAGTCGGCTCTGTCTGCTTGGTGTTCTTGGTGTCTTTGTGGTTCAATGTCGGGTCTGGGGGGCCGGCTTGGGCTTGACTAACGTCATTTCATGCCTAACATACTCACTCGTGCTGAAGCACGCTGGTGGAGCGCGCACGCCGTTCTTCGTCAGGACGTTTATCGTTCTTCGCTGCGGCAGGGAACAATGGCAGCGGCCGACACTGGTTACCTGATTCCGTCTGAGCGGATCGAAGGGGCGATTCTGGTCATCCGGGGGAAGAAGGTGATGCTGAGTCGCGACCTCGCCGCGCTCTACGCGTGAGCACCAAGGCTTTAAACCAGGCCGCCAAGCGCAACGCCGGGCGCTTCCCCGAGGACTTCATGTTCCAGTTGACCGATGACGAGGCGCGGGCTTTGAGGTCACAAAATGTGACCTCAAGCGAGGCGGCTCTAAGATCACAAATTGTGACCTTGGACGATGACCGAACCGGTCCCAGCTCCGACTTCATCGCCCGCGATAGACCTTCGAAATCCCGGAGACGCAGACTGTGAGTTCCTCCATCCTCATTCCTCCATCTTCACTCCTTTTCTCGTCCTCCGTCCTCAGGTCCTGACGTGAATCCTCCATTCTCCGACCTCCATCCTATTCCCGGATTCCTCCTTCCTCATTCCTCAGTCCTCTCTCTTTTTCTCACCTCCGCTGCGCCGCGCCGCCCGGCTGCCGCTTGACTTGGCTGGTTAGTCGGGCTATATTGGCTCAACGTAAGAAGGTGCAACTATGAGTACAGTCGAAGAGACAATCAGACTGATGAAAGGTCTCCCGGACAAGCTCCAGGCTGAGGTGCGCGATTTCGTGAAGTCCCTGCGGGACAGAGGCGACGGCGAGGCCATTGACCAAGACCGAGACTGGATGAGCTTCTCGCTGTCCAGCGCCATGCGGGGGATGGAGAACGAGGAAAGTCCAACCTACTCACCGTCCGACCTGAAGGAAGTGTTTTCGTAGTGCGGCCTGGCCAGGTCGTACTCTTTCGGTTTCCCCAGACTGATCTCGACTCAGGCAAGCTGCGTCCGGCCTTGGTCATCGGGAAGCTGCCGGGCAGATTCGGCGATTGGCTCATCAGCATGGTGTCCTCGCAGGTTCACCTCCAAGTCCCCGGGTTTGATGAAGTGATTCGAGAAGACGACGCCGACTATTCAGCGAGCGGACTCAAGGCTGCAAGCCTGGTTCGCGTTGGCCGACTGGCGGTCGCGGAAGAGCGCGTGTTTCTCGGGGCCATCGGCCAGGTCATGCCGGACAGACTGCAACGCATCAAGCGCCGATTGGCAGATTGGCTGATGAGTTAAGATTCCGCTCCTCCGCCCTCCATCCTGCATCCTCATTCTTCCATCTTCCGTCCTTCCCCCGACGTCTCCGTCGCGCCTCCGTACTGCAACGCCACATCGTCCCTGTTTTCGCGAAGATGGTCTCTTCCTTGCTCCTGATTTCGTGGCAGATTCCACTTCGTGGCATTCTGCATTTTGATATCTGCATTTTGCACTTTGACTTGCGCGTCCTACGCGCGCTGTGCTCCGTCCTCAGGTCCTGACGTGAATCCTCCATCCTCCGACCTCACTCCTCAGTCTCGTTCTACAGTCGCCATCGCCTCCGCCGCGCCTCACCCTGCCCGCGCGCCCGCTTGACTGTCCACGCCGATTGCGTAGATTAGGCCGTGGCCAAGAAACGCCCTACCCGCCGGGCTTCCAAGAGCAAGCTGCGCAGGCCGGTCGTTCGTGATGCTAACGACACAGAGGAAACTAACGGTGACCAGCTTCTGGCCAGCGATGCGCCACTTGGCTACAACCCAATCTATGACGCTCCGCCCTTAACCGACTTCGCAAGCGTCACCACCGACACGCTCCTTGGAACACTTAACCTCAACTGGCGCGAGCACGACCTGCCGGAACGCATTAGAACCAAGCACGTCCACAGGCTCCATCCCTACCTCGGCAAGTACATACCTCAACTGGTGGAGATTTTCCTGCGCAAGTACGCGCCGCGGCGGGTGTACGACCCGTTCTGCGGGTCTGGAACCACATTGGTTGAGGCTTCCGTACTCGGCATTGACTCGATTGGCTGCGACATCTCGCCGTTCAACTGCCTTCTCGCCGGAGTGAAGACCGCCCGCTATGACATCGTTCGTGTGGACCGCGACATCAAGGGCATCCTGCGGGAATTCAACGAACTGGCCCACGCAAGTCAGGAGCCATCTCTTTTCGGGGACCACGAACTAAGGACGACCGACAACGAGTATCTGACCAAGTGGTTCCACCCGCGGGCGCTTTCTGAGCTACTTACGTTCCGTGACCTGATTCCGCAACACGAACATCAGGATCTTTTGAAGGTCATCCTGAGCCGCGCCGCCCGGTCGGCGCGGCAGACGACTCACTTCGACCTCGACTTCCCAAAGCGCCCGCAGACCGAACCATACGACTGCTACAAGCACAGCCGCACCTGCCATCCGACCACAAGTGCGTACAAGTTCATCGTGCGCTATTGCTGGGACACGCTCGCCCGCGTTCGTGAATACACCCGGCTGCGCAAGGATGCCGCCGTGTCCGTCATCAATGGCGACGCACGCCTCATCAAGTTTCCCAAGGTCGAGATGGTCATGACGTCGCCGCCTTACGTCGGGCTTATTGACTACCATGAACAACACAGGTATGCCTATGAACTTCTCGGGCTGAGTCGGTCCGCTGAACCTCAGGAGATAGGGCCAGCCAAGCGAGGATCATCCGTGAAGGCGAAACAGGCCTATGTGGACGGCATCTCGGACGTCTTCGACCACACGCTCAAGCACTTGACCAAAGATGGAGTCATGGTCGTAGTAGTCGGCGACCGTCACGACCTCTATGGCGGAATAGCCAAACGTGTTGGAGTTCGGGTCGAGCACATTCTGCGCAGACACGTGAACCGCCGCACAGGGAGACGCAGCGGCGACTTCTACGAGAACGTCCTGGTTTGGAGAAAGGCGTAGCCACATGGAAGACAACGATGCAATGGCCGCGGACCGGCGCGCAAGCGTAAAGGTCGCGATTCAGGCCGTCATATCCGCGATGATGGACCGCGTCATGGAGAAGGTGCTCGTGAAAGACCCCTTCCTCGTTGACCAGCATCGGGCTAAGAGACCGCTCTACGCTGCCCTCGTGCCGGATGAGGTGTTCAAGGGCTCGCACTTTGAGAGACGATTCGTCACTCCATTCGGCACTGCTTGGGAAGTTCTTGCTCGGACAGCAGCAGAGCAGGGCCTGGGCTTTGGGGCCGTGGGGTACGAGATATCCGGAACCGTGGGCGCGGAGAGGCTTCGTCGCATAATGGAAACCCTGAATCGCTTGGAGCATACAGCGAGAGGGACTGCCCGCACAAAGCCCGACTGGAATAAGGAACTTTCCTACATACTGGCCGGCAAGGGAAACGCGGTCCCCGTTACCGTGATATGCGACGTGTATGCAAAGAGCAAGAAGACCGGCGAGAGCTACGCCTTCGAGCTGAAAGCCCCGCTGCCGAACAGCGACCAGACCAAGGTTAGCAAAGAGAAGATGCTGAAGCTCTACAGCATGGAACCCCGGCAGGTCACGGCGGCGTACTACGCGCTGCCATACAACCCATACGGTCGCCGAGAAGACTACGCATGGAGTTTCCCCGCGCGCTGGTTCAACATGCGCGAAGACGAAG
The DNA here is from genome assembly GCA_002347155.1 of Caldifarciminota bacterium UBA2258. GTDB lineage: Bacteria > Hydrothermota > Tepidihabitantia > Tepidihabitantales > Tepidihabitantaceae > UBA2258. The sequence continues at coordinate 61,849 of DDXO01000013.1, read as the reverse complement.
TGGTGCTTATCGGCGACGAGTTCTGGGACAAGATTGGCGGCAGAGGGACGTACAAGTCCTTCATCGCTGCCGTAAACGAGATAGGGCCGAAGTATCGCGAGCGTATCTATCGGGAGTATCTTGGCATCGAACCGCCGGACGAAGCCAGTGCCACCACCCTCAAGTGAGGGATGTGGCATGTCGGCGATGAAGGTGAAGGCCCGGCCGGGCGGAATCTCATTCCCTAAGTGGTCGATGCCGCCATCCAGGCTCACCAAATCAAACATCCGACGATCCGTCACCGAATACACGAGGCGGGCAGAGACCCTCAACCTGGGCCCTATTGCAGCCAAGTTCGGGCTGCAACTGATGCACGCGCTCAAGAGAGAGAAGGTCAGGAATTGGCCCTATTCGAAGGCGCTCTCATGGTTTGAAGGGGCCAATCGCGTTATGACTGACTTGGTCATCCTCCACGGGGTAAGACACCTTTTTGGCAATAGCGGGCAGTTTCCATTCAAGGCGTACACCGTGAAGTACGGCAATGAAGGAGCGACGGGCTTCGACATCGAGGCAGAGTCAAACGGTGTTAGGCTTGTGGGCGAGGCATTCAACGTCGCAGACACGTTCTTCCAGAAGAAGAAATGCGCGGCGCTCAAGAAGCTACGGGAACCTGCCGTAGAGGCTGATTTCAGGATCATCATGGTCAACCGCGACGCCGTCCCCATGAACTACAACCCTATGGTCCACGACAAGGAATTCTTTGTCCTCGTGGACGTTCTGAATGGCGGAGCAAACACGGTGTCGCTCCCGCGCATTTGACTTCCTGGCCCGTACGTCCAGCATGTCCTCGATGAAGGCCAACTCCAAATCGGCCGTCTGTGATCGCCGCGATAGAAACTGGCACTCCTGATCTTGACGCGAGGGCCTTTTGGGGTATCATCTATACGCCTGCTGCATATTGCAGCTAGGCCGAGTGCGACAGGATGGCATCCTACGCACGGGAGTAAATGCCAAAAGGAGAGGTAATGCCTCCCAACAGTAAGTTCGTCATATCCTATCAGGTCCGCCCTGACAATGTCCGCCGGCTGAAGAATCCCAACGACTTCGGCGACAGCTTTTACGCGCTGTGTAACGTCGAGGAAATCGCGAACAAACGCGACCTGCCGTTGGAGAAAACCAACCCCCGCGAGCAGAAGCTGACCACCGCAGTAGCGAAGGACATCGCCTCATCGCTACGTCGCCGCGACGGCAAGTTCCACATGCTGAATCGTGGAATAACTCTCTCCGTGGCGGAGGCGGACTACGACAACAAGAAGGAGGCTCTTCGCCTCGTGTTCGACGACGAGGACGTACATGGTATCATCGACGGTGGACACACGTATCGCATCATTCGGCAGGTGGTCTCATCTCCGGATGAGTGGACGGTGTGCCCTGACTCGGCCGACGAGACCAAACCGCAATTCGTGCGGCTGGAAGTGCTGACGGGGCTGGACCGCAATCTCATAATAGATCTGGCTGAAACCCGCAATACATCGGTTCAAGTGGACGATCGTTCCTTGCTCAACCTTGCTCACAAGTTCATCTGGCTCAAAGAGGAACTGCGCGATTGGAGCGACGTGATTCAGTACAAGATGTTCGGCCCAGAGCCCTTCAGCGTTAGGGACGTAATCGCCTTGATGACGCTGTTCAACGTGGAGAAGTACAACGAGAAGAACCACCCGCTGGATGCGTATGTCTCCAAGGCCAGGGTCCTTTCCACGTTCGAGGACAACGCAGCGGATTACGAAGCCCTGCGGCCAGTGCTGCGGGACATTCTCCAGATGTACGACTTCATCCGCTACTACGCGCGTGACCAGTACAACTCCGAAGGGGATGGCGGCAGGTTCCTCCGGCTTAGCTTCGTCGACCAGCGGCGCAAGACTACTCTTCACTTCTGGAAAGGACCTGTTGGGCGCGACGAGAAGATCAACTACTACATCCCGGACGGCGTCGTGTATCCAGTCTTGGCGTCTCTCAGATTCCTGCTGAAGAAGACGGATTCTGGGCTGACGTGGAAGGTTTCAGACCTTCGTCAGTTCTGGCTTCGGTTCGGAGGGAGCCTGTGGAGGATCGCCTTCGATACGTGCCGCGGTCTTGGGGCCAACCCGAACGCGGCAGGGAAGAACGGCAACCTCTGGCTCCAGTTGCACGACAGGGTCAAGGCGGCCTATGTGGAACTACTTGGCGTCGACATGGACCGAACGGTGAACACCAATGGCCACCAGCCCGAGGCGATGCGTACGCAGGGGGGCCGCGATGCCTGATGCAGAACACGGGTCCCAAGAGCCCAGAATTGGGCACACTGAGATAGCTACATTCGCAGGCAACGTTGTCAACATCAGTCGGGACGAACTCAAGGGATTCCGCGAGCAGCTCGACCGAGTCTGCGATAGGGTAGCCGAGTTCATCTTAGAGCACCCGGACTACAGTTTTGTCAAGATACTGAGGTCTGGTAGCGTGGCGAAGGGTACGGCACTGAGTTCGCTCAATGATATGGACGTCGCCATCTACATATCATCCGAAGGTGCGCCCAGTGATGAGCCTGCAATCCTGACCTGGCTCACGGAAAAGCTCCGCGACGCCTACAAAGGCAAGATGGAGCCAGACCAGTTCCAGCCACAGGACCATACGGTGTGCATCTCATTCAAGGGGTCGGACCTTGACGTGGAGGTCGCGCCTGTCGTATATGAGGGTGGCGCTGACGACAGGGGCTACCTTGTCTCAAGAGACACGGGCAAGCGGCTACTGACCAGCATTCCTCTGCACCTGCAGTTCATCCGAGCCAGAAAGGAAAAGCAGCCTAGGCACTTTGCGCAAGTGATTCGCTTGCTGAAGTGGTGGGCCGCTGAGCGCAGAGAAGAGGACGCCACCTTCAGGTGCAAGTCCTTCATGATCGAGCTCATATGTGCGCACCTTGCGGATAACGGCATGGACTGCTCAGACTATCGAAACGCCATCGAGAAGTTCTTCGGTTACATAGTGCGCACCGGTCTTCGGTCTCGGATCAGTTTCACCGACAACTACAAGGCAACCGAACTTCCCGGTCCGACCGGAGCGGCCATTGAGATCTTCGACCCGGTGAACCCGACGAACAACGTGGCTGACGGCTATACTGAGGGCGACCGGGCCAAGCTCGTAAGCTGCGCTCAGGCTGCCTTCAATGCCGTCACCTACGCCTGCTATGCGACGACCAAGGGCGAGAACATGGAACTGTGGCAAGGCGTCATGGGTGCGGCTTTCGGGAGGGCACAGTGAGCGGCACATTCACACGCACCTCCAGCTTCACACATCAGAGCGCACGCTATTTGGTTGCCAAGGTCGCAGCAGACTTGCGGCAGATACAGCTGCTGTACGCCGGTGAGCCAATAGATGATACGATCGGCAAGTGCGTAGTGGAACTGGTCGTACTGCTCGCAGGCGGATACGTGCAGTCTGTCAAATACGGCTATGTCCGTAACGGTGCCTGGGTCTTGGCCGTAAGTTACGATGCAAGCTATGACGGCGTAACGCTCGCGGACGACCATCCTGGTAGCATCCCGCCTGGGAAGGATACCGAAGGCTCGACATGGTACTCGTTCCTGGTGCCCAGCTCGAAGTGGTACGGTTTGACTGCGGAGCAACAGGAGGAAGTGGCAGCGCGCCTACCGTTCAGAAGGACCCCTGCAACCGAGCCCGGCACCGGCAGTAGTTGGTGGCAGTACGGAAAGACGTACACTAAGGACGGAGGCAGTCTCCGAAGAGGCCTCCTGACATCGCCATGACGACTCCGAATATCGACCTATTCGACGAGGTAGTCAAGTTTCCCAACGGCGAGGCTCTCGCCCGCTATGCTGACCTTGTGGGCTTGGATGACGTGAAGAAACGAGTGACGGACTACCTTCACCTTGTGGCAGACCCGGCATGCATCGACAATTGGGCAAAGAAGCATCACCGCAACGGCGTCGCTTTCGCCCGCGGACTCACGGCGCTCCCGCGCCTTGTGATCTTCGGTGGAGACGTCGGCACAGGCAAGACGGCGCTGGGCGAGACGCTGGGGGCAGCGGTCGCCAAGACGGAGAAGATACCGGTCACGCTGTTCCGACTGAGCCTCAGGGTCCGTGGTACCGGGATAGTCGGTGAGATGACCAAGCTCCTCGGTGACGCGTTTGCAGAAGTCCGGGGCTTCAGCGCTGACCGCAAGCGGGGGCGAGGGCAGGCCTCGGGACTGGCCCTGCTTCTTGTCGACGAGGCTGATGCCCTCGCTCAGTCACGATCGGCCCTGCACATGCACCATGAGGACCGCGCGGGTGTGAATGCCCTCATAAGAGGCATCGACGATATCACTACCGGACAACTGCCCATCGCGGTGATCCTCTGCACCAACCGAGCGGAGGCCATTGACCCCGCGGTCTGCAGGCGGGCGGTCGAGACGTTTGTCTTCCGTCGGCCCGACCTAGCGAAGTGCCTACAGGTACTCAAGACAGCACTGAATGGGGCGATGTTCTCAGGCGCGCAACTCCACGATATAGCAGAGGCCATGGGACCCCGTGATGGCCGTGACTATGGGTACACCTACTCGGACATTCTGCAGAGGTTCGTACCCCAGCTAGTGTTGGGCGCCGCTTCAGCGGATGTGCCCATCACCTTCACGAACGCTCGTGACCTCGCTATGTCGATGCAGCCTACGCCGCCATTCAGAGGGAGTGGTTCGTGACCGCCCCGTCGGGTCGCTCGTACCTTGTGTACAAGAGATGCAGACTGAAGGAGGCGCAACTGCTGGTGGAGGCTCAGCACCTCTTGGGAATTCCGACCTGGCAAGACGTCAGCGACCTCGCGCCGGAGCAGACAGAAGATGAAATACGAACGGTGCTCGCAGACGAGTTCATTGCGAACGCCGTCGTACTGTTGACCCCAGAGGTCAGGGAATCACCTGTCATCCAGCGTATCGAATGTCCGCTCGCGTTCGAACGACACGGGCGCAACGATGGGTTCTTCATCGTTTTCGCACTGGCGGGAGGACTTAGCTACGACGAAGCGAATTCGCTTCTTCGTCCGCGATTTGGCAATCAGGACCTCGACGTCTGGAACGTAGTGCGCGTCCCCCGAGATCCTCTGGACATCGGCGGCGCCATGGATGTCGTGCGGGTAGTCCTGCGCGAGAGACTCAAGCGGATCCGGCTGAGAGCGCGGCCAGACATGCCGCTACGTATCTCGCTGCATACGCGGTCACGTTCTCCCTTCGACCCAGACAAAGCACTGAACCTAGAGTGGTCAGGCCATTTCGACGGCAGGATTGCCGTGTCCCCCGACGCTTGGGCATCACGGCTGCTTCCGGCACTCCGGGAGGTGGCTCGCCAAGTCCACGAGGTAATGCACGACAGAGAGGTGGCCTTCGATGGACTGGCGTCGATTCCCGCCGCAGTGGCGCTGGGGCACGCGTTCTGCCTCCCAACCGGGATGAGGGCATGCTGGCTTCAGAACATGCCTCCGAGCGGAGTCCTGAATCCGTGGGGTCTCCACTTGGGCAGGACGGCCTGGAACTGCAGGATAACCACAGCGCGGGGATGTGTGGCTGCCGAGGACATCGCCGTGCTCATTTCCGCATCACACAATACTAGGCCAGCGTTCGACGCTGCTCAGGAAGCACTTCCTCGCTTTCGGAACGTCGTCGAAGTAGCTAGTCCAGACGCGGGCGCAACTCCACTTTCAGTGGGGCAGGCGATAGACATGGCACACCAGGTGGTTGACTGTATTAGACGCACGCGTGATGAGTGTCGGGCATCGGGGCGGGTCCACCTATTCGCGTCAGTACCACTGGGACTGGCGTTCATGCTGGGACAGCTGCTTAACGCCATCGGACCGGTGCAGACGTACGAGTATCATCCGACTGGCCTAGTTGGACGGTACGAGAAGGCCGCTCTTCTGGAATGATACGAGGGCATCGGGGCACGCGACACGCTTCCGATTGCAGACTCTGAGTTCCGGGGACATGGTAAGAAATGCGGGACACTGGGGCCGTTGAAAAACCCTACCTTGCAGCCGACCTGAGGCTTCACGCAGAAGTGCTCGTCCGTAACCGCCGCAGTAGCGTTACTTCCACCGGCGTCATTCTGTCCGCCACGCTGACAGAACGCAGAGATGCCCTTTTTCAACAGCCCCACACTTCCCCTTTTTTCTGGTCGGAAGCGTGTCAAGTGACTCGGCTAGAAACGGGCACGACACCAAGCCCCACGCGCTGCGCGCGAGTTACCAGTTCGCAGTTTGCAGTTGGCGGTATCAGTAAGCCCCGGTGACACAGCACGCGATCCCTGACGCGCGCCGCGGGCAGGGCCGAGGGGAGCATGGACGCGGCCCATATCATGAAGCCGGCGCTGGCTCGGGGAAACCTGAGCTGCATCGGGGCCACGACCATTGCCGAATACCGCGGTGCCAATTCCCAATTCCTAATTCCTAATCAACGTAGAAATGCCCAATGCCCAATTGGACATTCCCGTCCATTGGGACTTAATTAGGAATTCGCCATTGGTCATTCGTCAGTCCCTTGAGGCGGCAGTGAACCTCTCCGTGCGTTTTGACCCAGACCATCAGTTGCCCGACAAGGCGATTGACCTCGTGGATAAGGCAGGGGCGCGAACACGGGTTCCGGTCCTGAGCATGATGCCGGGCGGGAAGGTGGGTCGGGTACGACCGAAGTCAGAAGTCAGAGACCAGAAGTCAGAATGCAGAAGTGCCAGCGAGAGTCGAGGAGTCCAGTAGCAGGCGGCGGTCAGGCGGAATCGTTCGTGCTCCCGGCCAGGGGCAGGGCACGGACGCGGACTCGGGCCTGCTCGAAGACAACGACGCTGCCCGACTCGAGCGCCTCAGTGACGCCAGGCAGGTTCTTCAGCAGCAGGGCGACCTGACGTTCGGGCCGCCGTTCGGTCCGACGCCGGAACAGGATGACCGACGGCTGTTTGAGAGCCCGGCGCGCGAGAATCTGTCCAAAGTCGGTGTCCGCAGAAATGAGGATTCTTCCTTCGCGGGCGGCGCAGGCAAAGACCGTCTCGTCGTCGGCGTCACGGATTCCCTTGTCCCGGACGTGCGCCGCATCGTGTCCGGCCCGACACAATGCCACGGCCACGTCGGGCGAGAGGGCATTGTCTACGAGGAACTTCAATCAGCGACCAGCAGCGGCAGTTCGCGCTCGCGCACTGCTTCTGCGGCATAGCGCATGGCCTCGCGGATGTCCTCGGTCTCGAGGTCCGGGTAGGCCTTGAGTATCTCGCCCTCGGCCATGCCATCCGCGAACATGCCCACGATGGTGGCGACCGGAATCCTCAGTCCCCGAATGCAGGGGACGCCGCCCATCTGGAGCGGGTCAATCGTGATGCGTGTGAACTTCATAGTCTTGCCTCTGATCTTCCTTCTATTCTACTTCGCTCGGAAGCCAAGTCAACGCGACTGCGGCTGCCTGATTCCGGTATTGACAGCCACGCACTGTCCGACAGGGGCCGCTGAGGCCAAGACACGAAGACTGAGTGAGACGGAATCGGGATGTTCTGCACCGATCGGTTTCGTGTCCTTCGCGCTTTCGTGGCCTCAATGTCGGTTCTGGGGCGGCCGGCGTTGTCTGAGCCCACCGTTCTTGAATGGCGGGCGTTTCGGGGTAGTCTTGGCACGTGATTTCCCTGTCAAATGTCACGATGGAGTTCGGCACGCAGGAACTCTATCGAGACGTGAGCCTGTTCGTCGGTCCTGAGGACCGGATCGGGCTCGCCGGCGCCAACGGGTCGGGCAAGTCCACAATCTTGAAGCTGATGTCGGGCGAGCTGGAGCCGACGCGCGGGTCAGTTGATAAACGACGGGGTACCTGCGTCGGGTATCTGCCCCAGACCGGCGCGGTCGTGGGAGAGCGGACTGTGCTGGAGGAGGCGATGACCGCGTTCAAGCACCTGGACGATGTGCAGGCGGAGATGATTGAGCTTGAGCATCGGATGAAGGACGCGAACATGCCGGCCGACGAGCTGCAGGAAGTGCTGGACCGGTACTCCGTGCTGCAGCACCACTTCGGGCATGATGCCTATGACCGCCAGCCGCGGGCCGAGAAGGTGCTGATGAGTCTGGGGTTTGCGGAAGAGGACTTCCACAAGCAGACCCGGACCCAGAGCGGCGGGTTCCAGGTGCGGCTGGCCCTGGCGCGGATGCTCTTGGAGGAGCCGGATGTGCTGCTCCTGGACGAGCCGACCAACTACCTTGATATCCGCTCAATCGAGTGGCTGCAGGAGTACCTGACCGCGTTCAAGGGCGCGGTGGTGATGATTGCGCACGACCGTTATCTTCTCGACGCGCTGGTGCAGAAGATATGGGCAATCGAGTCGCACAAGGTGTTCATCTTCCCCGGGAACTACTCGAAGTACCTTCACGACAAGGTCCAGCGGGATGAGCGGCAGCTCAAGAAGTACGAAGAACAGGTGCAGTTCATCAAGCGCACCGAGCAGTTCATCGCCCAGTACAAGGGGCGCAAGGATACCGCGCCGCGGGCAATGAGCCGGCAGAAGATGCTCGACAAGCTGGAGCGGGTGGAGCCGCCGGAGACCGTGCCGGCAATCCGCATCCGGTTCCCGGAATCGGACGAGGTGTACGGCAAGGCGGTTGACTTGCGCTCCGTGTCCAAGAGCTTCGGGCCGAAGCAGGTGCTCAAGGACGTGAACCTGGTGGTAGGCGGAGGCGAGAAGATCGGTCTCTTCGGCGCGAACGGTCAGGGCAAGACCACGCTGCTGCGTGTTATCGCCGGCAAGCTCGCGCCGGATTCGGGCGAGGCGTGGACCAGCCAGAAGACGCAGGTAGCCTACTATGAGCAGGGCGCGGAGGAGACCATCAACCCGGAGATGACCGTGCTTGAGGCTGCGGCCGACGCGGGCGCCGGGTTCACCGAGAATGAACTCAAGGGAATCCTCGGCACGTTCCTGTTCTCGGGAGACGCGATAGACAAGAGGGTGGAGGTGCTGTCCGGAGGGGAGCGCAGCCGGCTGGCGATTATCCGGGCCCTGTTGACGCCGTCGAATCTTCTGATTCTGGACGAGCCGACGAACCACCTTGACATACAGTCGCGGGAGATTCTGTTTGAGGCAATCAGGCGGTACAATCGGACCGTGGTCTTCGCCGCGCACGACCGGTTCATGCTCGACGAACTGGCGGACAAGACCGTACGGATAGACGGCGGCAAGGCGGTGCTGTTCCCCGGGAACTACAGCTATGCAGCGGGGAGGGTGGTCAAGCACGGGGCCGCAAGGCCAAAGTCACAAGGGGAGATTACAAAGGAGAGAGGGAAAAGGACAAAGTCCGAAGTCCAAAGCCCGAAGCCCGTGATCCATGGTCCGAAGCCCAAGGCTCGCAGTCATCAGTCGTCAGGCGCCACACGTCCATCGTCCTACTCAGTATCGGATATCGAGCGTCGGCTGAGGCAGCTTGATGCTGAGTACGACGCGGCGCGGCAGGCGATGGACTTCAACCGAGTGCGGGCGCTGGCCGACGAGCGGAAGTACCTCGAAGCCGAGCTTCAGGCCCGCAAGGCCGACCAGGTCGAAGGCGGGAAGGCATAGGTCCGGGAATCCGGCATGCTGAGCCACGAGAGCACGCACTGACCGGCAGGAATCGCACAGGCCAAGACCGAATGACGAAGTCCGAATGACGATTGAAGTCCGAATACCGAATCAGTCCGGTCTGTCGTCTTTGGAGCTTTCGAGCTTGAATCGGAATTCGGGCTTCGAGTTTCGAGTTTGGGGTGGCGGCGCCTTCGCGGTGTCCTTCCAGATCCGGGGCTGAGTGATGGGGCAGGGCGTGAGTTCCGACAAGGAGGCGGCACTCGCCGCACGGCTCGTCCGGCTGGGCGTCAAGCCCGGAGACCTTATCGAGAAGTTCGTCAGGGCCGGGGGCCCGGGCGGGCAGAACGTCAATAAGACCTCGACCGCGGTCTACCTCAAACACGTGCCCACCGGCATCGAGGTCAAGGTGCAGCAGGAGCGGTCGCAGGCTCTGAATCGGTTCCTGGCGAGAAGAGCGCTCGCGGATAAGCTGGAGGCCCGCCTGCTGGGCGAGCAAAGCGCCGAGGCGGCAAGGGTAGCGAAGTTGAGACGCCAGAAGCGGCGGCGTTCGCGGAGGGCGAAAGAGAAGGTCCTTGCGGCTAAGTCGTTGCAGGCCCGCAAGAAGGCGTTGCGCGCCGCCCCGGCCGACGAGTGTTGAGCCGGGGCACTAGACTTGACAAGCGGACAGAGGTGTCTATAATCCCGATGTCCCTCGACATTCGCAGAAAACCCAAAAAGGAGCAGTGTAGATGAAGAACGTCCTGAGCTTCGCCATCGGTATGATGGTAGTAGCCATGATGGTCGGTTGCGGCGGTGGCCAGCAGCCGGCCCCCAAAACCGAGACACCGGCTGAGCCGGTATTTGTCGCGCAGACCCTGAACCTCCCGGCCGTGAAGGTTGCCTCGATCGCGAAGGTGGGGCCCTACAGCGATGCCGGCAAGGCCATCAGCGAGCTGGTGGAAAGGGTCCAGAAAGAGAATCTGGCCGTGAAGGGTACGCCGTTTGCCATGATGTATGACAACCCGGCCAACGTCAAGCCGGAGAGCACCCGTTTCGAGGTGTGCATCCCGGTTCCGGCTGAGACCAAGAACATGGCGGATAAGAAGACCGGTTTCACCGTCAAGGATGCGCCGGAGATGATGATTGCCGTGACCGACTACATGGGTCCTTACGACCAGGTCGGGCCGGTCTACGAGAAGCTCTACAAGTGGATCGCCGACAACAAGTACGAGCCAGCGGGTCCCATGCTTGAGTACTACCTGAACGACCCCGCCAAGACCAAGCCGGAGTCCCTGCAGACCAAGGTCGGTGCCGTAATCAAGCCGGCGGCTGCGCCGGCCGACACCGCCCAGAAGGCCGCGGAGCAACCGAAAGAAGAGCCGAAGACCGAGACGAAGGCTCCCACCGGCAAGTAGGCTCCAGTTCGTTCCGTCATTCCCGACCCCGCTTCGGCGGGGTCGGCCTTTTCGCAGCAAGTAGACAGCGGTCGGAGTCAGGCAGTCAGGTCTTCGATTGACATGAAACCGGGCATCGCTAGACTGAGAAGCTTGGCTCAAGTTCACGGCACCGACGTCATCGTCGGATTAATGGATTTTGTCGCGTCTGCCGTACCGGTCGTTTTCGGTGCGGTGAGTTTTTTTGCTCGCGTTATGAAGCCCGCTGCGCGCAAGCCACAGGAAGACCGCGAGCCAGCGGGCGCGATGCGCCGCAGCCTGGGCAGAGTAGCCGAGTACCTCGACGGGCTGCCTGCTTCCGAACCGGCGGTAAGGGAGCCTTTTGAGCTCGGCGTTGCGGCAATGCGTGCGTGCCGCTGGGAGTATGCAGTCGAGTGTTTCCGGGAGGCGATGGCGGCGACGGGGGGAGTGCATCTAGTCGCTTTACTGAATCTGATCGGCGTGTGCCGCTACACCCAGGGCCGCTCGGACGAGGCGCTGGCGCACTTCGAGGAGTCAGCTCGGTTGGCCAAGGGTCTGGAGGCCAAGCGTGGCTTGGCGCAGGCTCTCAACAACATCGGGTTGATCTGTCGCGACCGTGGCGAGCAGGACCAGGCACTCGCCTACATTGACGAGTCGATGGCTATAGCGCGCCAGCTTGATGACCTCTGGGCTATGGCGATTCAGCTCGGCAACGCCGGCAATGTCTGGCACGACAAGGGTGATCTGGACAAGGCACTCGATTGCCATGAGCGAGCACTCACGATTGCACGTGAGATTGGTGACCAATGGAGCGTTGCCAGCGAACTCGCCAACCTCGGGAGCGTCTATCTGGATAAAGGCAATCCGGACAGGGCGCTCAAGTATGATAAGGAAGCGCTGGCGGCGGCCCGCAGCGTAGGCTACCGGCTCGGTGTGGTTACCGGGCTGGCCAATGTAGCGAACATCCATCGCAGCCAGGGTAGACTCGACGAAGCGTCCAAGTACGAGGCGGAGGCGCTGGAGATAGCCCGCCGGGCTGGGTACATACTCGGTGTCGCTATCGACCTTGGCAATATCGGACTTGACCTGTTGGTCAGCCAGAAGCCCGAGGAAGCCGTGCCCAAGCTTGCGGAGGCGTTGACCATCCTCCTGACTGTTGGAGTGGCTGACGGTCCACGTCAGGCCCTGACCGGACTGATCCGTTGTGAGGACAGGCTTGGTCGGGAACGCGTGGAGGCATTGCTCAAGGGGGCAGGTCTTGATGCTGGCCGGTTGGACGACCTGCTAGACCGACTAGACCAGATGCGTATGCGCCGGCCTCTGCCGGCAACCAACCCGCAGCTCGGACCAAAACCGGCTGCTCAGTAGCCGCGGACCGGCCCAGGCGCGGCGTTTCAGCCGGCAGGTGGAGGCTGGCTCTTGCACCTGCTCACCAGGACACCTTGAACCCGAACAGCTCGGCTGATGTGCCGGAACTCGTGCGGTTTGCCTTGAACGAGGTCATGTCGTTGACGTCGCGCTGCCTGGAGCCCCGCTCGGAGGAACCATCCAGGCGGAGCCCCGGGGAGTCGTAGGCGAGGCTCACGTAGCCTGCAGACCAACTGCCGTTTTCGCTGATGACGCCGTTCAGAGTCAGGTCGACGTTCAGGTTTGATGAGGATGAAGTTGAGGATACGCGGCAGTTCGACATGTCGTACTGCAGGTGCACCGTCTGGATGCCATTGTTTTGGTCGTAGGTCGTTGCTCCGGTGATGTGCACGGTGCCGCCAAATGGCCCGCTGGCAACAATGTCCACAGGTCCGGTCGGCGTGCCCGCGATGTTCTGGTTGTAGATGTCCACCAGCCCGGTCATTATTCCCCAGGCGACGTCCTCGTAGAACGATTCGTCGCTGTAGCGGGGCGGCTTCGTGCAGGACATGTTCGAGATGACCACGACAGCCAGGGCGAGGGCCACCGCGGTGACCCGCCAACCCCGACCGTGCCAGCCGCCGCAAATCATCGACATTCTATGCTCCTTTTAGAATCCAGATACCTGTGTCAGGTACTCGCTCCATGAACCAGGCTGCGTCGCAGTCCTCATCGTGCGGATCGCCAACAGACTGCCCATCTATTTGACACGATTCCGCCCGAATGTCAATGATTGTATCGGACATGGTTGCTTCAGACCGCACAGGACGCACCAGGGCCCGGTCATCCTGCCGGCGTTGTGTCGCGGGTCCCGGACGGCCGGTCGTTTCAGGCGCAGATGTGAGCCCGTGCATATGAGCCGGGGGGCAGAAGTGCCTTCATCGGTTCGGGCGAGCTTGCCTTCAGGAGGTGTCCGGGTTAGAATGTGCATCCAGCCCGGAACTGAAAGGAGTCTTCTTGAATTCCCAGGATTGCATCCGTCTGGCCGAAGCGCATAGCGCCCGTAACTACCTGCCGCTTCCGATCGTTCTGGCCAGGGGCGATGGCGTGTGGGTCGAGGACGTTGAAGGGAAACGATACCTTGACATGCTCTCATCCTATTCGGCTTTGAACCAGGGCCACCGTCACCCGAAGATAGTGGCCGCCATGCAGGAGCAGATGGGCAGGCTCTGTCTTACGTCGCGTGCGTTCCACCATGACGTGTTCGGCCCGTTCTGCAAGGCCATTACCGAGGCATGCGGAATGGACCAGGTGCTCTTGATGAACACCGGGGCCGAGGCGGTTGAGACCGCAATCAAGCTCTGCCGGCGCTGGGGCTACACAAAGAAGGGCGTGCCGGAAGGCAAAGCCGAGGTTATCGTCTGCGAAGGCAACTTCCATGGCCGGACGACGACCATTGTCGGGTTCTCATCAGAGAAGCTCTACAGCGACGGGTTCGGTCCGTTCACGCCGGGATTCAAGATGATACCCTACGGTGATGCCGCCGCGCTGGAGAAAGCCATCACCCCGCACACGGTGGCGTTTCTGGTTGAACCGGTGCAGGGCGAGGCTGGTATAAGGGTGCCGCACGACGGGTTTATGAAGGCCTGCCGCGATGCCTGTACACGGAGCAACGTCTTGTTGATGGCCGACGAGATCCAGACCGGGTTCGGCCGCACAGGCCGTCTTTTCTGTTACGAGTATGACGGCATCAAGCCGGACGTCCTGATCGTCGGTAAGGCGCTGGGCGGCGGCTGCTTCCCGGTGTCAGGCGCTCTGGCTTCAAAGGAGTTGATGTCGGTCTTCACTCCGGGCAACCACGGCTCCACTTTCGGCGGCAACCCGCTGGCCTGCGCGGTCGGCAGGGCTGCGGTCGAGGTTATCACCGAGGAGAGACTGCCGGAGAAATCGTACGAGCTGGGCGAGTACCTGCGCGGCGAGCTTCTGAAGATGGCCTCGCGCCACGTCAGCGAGGTCAGAGGCAAGGGGCTGTTGATCGGCGTGGAAATCAGACCGGAGTCAGGGCCGGCGCGCGGGTTCTGCGAGAAGCTGATGGGACTGGGGATACTCGCCAAGGAGACGCACGGAACGGTGATCCGCCTCGCCCCGCCGCTCGTCATTACCAGGTCCGAACTCGACTGGGCACTCGACCGGATTGCACAGGTGCTCAAGCAGGGGCCCGGGTAGCTGAAGGGTTTCGAGACTGCAGTTCCGGGACACTCGAATTCTCGACTACTCAGTACCTGACTCGGCTTGACTTCCGGCAGCAGTTTGCCTATAAGTTCACGTGCGTTTGCTCTCCATTGCCAACCGGACCGACCTTGAGACGGAGCTGGGTCGCATCGGCGCCGACGAGCTGAGCTGGCCGATATTCCGCGCCAAGAGCCGGGTCATCACGGTCAAGATCACCGGGCTCTCTACTGCGGCGGCCAACATCCTGAAGCAGACGGCGCTCTCCTGCGGCGGCGATTGCGCCGTGAACCGCGCCATTGTATCCGGACGGGTCCGGCAGACCGACGCGATTCTGTTCGTGACAATGCGACAGATGGCGGCGCTGGCCGGCCGGCTGAAGTGCCAGCCCGATTGCGTGGCGCGGCTGGTTCCGGAGCTGCTGGAGCTGAGCGGGCGTCTGTTGTTGCCGGGGCGCACCATCAGGCTCGGGCGAGCCGCCCTGGCCTTGCGGCTGAGGACTCATGTGATGGGGATACTCAACGTGACGCCTGACTCGTTCTCAGACGGAGGCCGGTTCCTCGATCCCGCGGCTGCGCTCGACCACGCCGCTGCGATGTCGGAAGAGGGCGCCGACCTCATCGATATCGGGGCTGAGTCGACCCGTCCCGGCTCGCGACCGGTAACGGCCGAGGAACAACTGGCGCGGCTCCTACCGGTACTACGTGCGGTGAAGAAGAGGGTCAAGACGCCGGTTTCCATCGATACGACCGATGCCAGGGTCGCCCGAACGGTGCTGCGCGAAGGCGCGGATATTGTGAACGACACATCGGCTCTGAACGGCGACCGCAGGATGGCCGCGGTTGTGGCGCGGGCCGGAGTCCCGTGTATACTGATGCACATGAAAGGCAAGCCCCGTACCATGCAGCGGAACCCGGAGTACCCGGACCTGATGGCGGAGATAACGGGCTTCCTCGCGGCCGCACTGGAGCGGGGAGAGGCGGCGGGAGTCGAACGGTCTCAGATGCTCGTTGACCCGGGCATCGGGTTCGGCAAGACCGCAGAGCACAACCTGGAGATACTGCGGCGGCTCGCGGAACTCCGGTCCCTTGGTGTGCCGGTTGTTGTCGGCCCGTCCCGCAAGCGCTTCATCGGCGCGGTCTCCGACTCGCCTCCGGGTGAGAGGCTCGAGGGGACGATTGCCGCGTGCGTGCTGGCGGCGGCAAACGGTGCCAACGTTCTCCGGGTCCATGACGTCAAACCGGTGATCAAGGCGCTCCGGCTGGCCGACGCCGTGGAACTGAGGAACTAGATGGTCTCGTTCATCAGGTTCCGATGGGTCGACGCAGTCGACATCCTGCTGGTTGCCTTGCTTGCCTTCTACTTCCTGCGTTTTCTCAAGGGGACCCGTGCTATCCGGATGCTCTACGGTCTGTTTTTCCTCGTCGCCGTGTCGTTCCTCGCCCGCTGGCTTGACTTCAAGGCCCTCGGGCTGATCGTCAACTCGCTGACCACGGTCTGGATCGTCGCGTTCGTTATCATCTTCCAGCCCGAAATCAGGAACATACTCTCCCGGTTCGGGCGCTACCGTCCGCTCCGGTTCCTGCTCAAGCACGGCGCAGATGCTGCCGCCATCGACGAGATAGTGGACGCGGCGGCGCAGATGAAGGACCACAAGACCGGCGCACTGCTGGTCATTGAGCGCGACATCGGTCTCCGCGAGTACATCGAGACCGGCACCCGGGTTGAGGCGCGGGTCTCCGCACCGCTGTTGATATCGATGTTCACTCCGCCGGCGCCGCTCCACGACGGAGCCGTCGTCATCGTTGGCGGCCAGGTCGTGGCGGCCGGCTGCACCCTGCCGCTGAGCGAGGAACGCTACATCGAGAACGCACTGGGGATGCGTCATCGGGCGGGGCTGGGCATTGCGACCGTGACCGATGCCATCGCCGTAGTTGTCTCCGAGACGACCGGCAAGATCAGCTTTGCCAGCCGCGGGGCGCTGCTGTCGGGGCTGACCCCGTCCCAGCTCAAGTACAACATCCAGCAGGCTTTGGCAACCGAGCTCTGAGTCGTGAATCAGCTAAGGACCAGGCTGATCGTGTTTGCGGCGGTGTTTGCCGTCGTGGCCGGGGTGTACCTGTACAGCGCGGCGCCGACCGCCGCATTCTGGGACTGCGGTGAGCTGATTGCCGCCTCCTACATCATGGGTGTGCCGCACCCGCCGGGCACACCGCTGTTCGTGACCCTGGGCCGTGTTTTCGCCATGCTCCCGCTGGCCAGGGAGATCGCATTCCGGATCGGTCTGATTCCGGTGCTTTTCGGCGCCTTCTCGTGCGGGCTCATCTACCTGCTTGTGGTCAAACTCATCTCGCTCTATGCCAGCGCCGAACGTCGCTACGACAAGTGGCTCCCGCACGTTGCCGGTGTCTTTGGCGCCATGGCCTGCGCCTTTGCGTTTTCCTTCTGGGACAATTCGGTCGAGGCTGAGGTGTACGGGCCCTGTGTGGTCGTCGCCCTTTCGGTTCTGTACATGGCCCTGTTGTGGCGGGACCGCATCAGGCAAGGGGCAGCCGACAACCGGCTGATACTCGCGGCGATGTACCTGCTCTTTCTCTCCACCGGCATCCACTTCACGCCGATGATGACCGTTTTCGCGGTGCTGGTCTTCGTTCTGGTTGTGGACCGCGATTCGGTGCTGCAACTCAGGATATTCGAGCTGCTGGCCGCCTACCTGACGATACTGACCGTCAACGAGTTGGGCCTCGGCATCGGCACGTTCGTCGCCGCGCCGTTGATGCTGGCGGCGGCGTGGTACGGAATCAGGGTGATGGAGCGCTCGACTCACACGCGGTCGGTGTTCTACGGCCTCGGGCTGTTCTTCCTCGTCTTCGTCATCGCCTATGTGGCGGCCGGGAACAGGATAATGGACGACACCGTGCTGTTCCTCGCCTCGCCGACGGTGGCGTTCATCGAGCGCTGGGTGCACTCGCCGGCGCTGTTCGTGCTGCTCGTAGCCAGTTACGGCGGATACCTGTACTGGCTGCATCGACAGAAGCGACTGAGCCCGAAGTACGTCGGCCTGATGCTTGGGCTCGTGCTCCTGGCCGGCACCGTGCAGTTCATCATGTTCATCCGCGCCCACCATTCGCCGAGCATCAATGAGGCCGACCCGTCAAACTGGCGCGACTTCGTCAGCGTGCTCAAGCGCGAGCAGTACGACCCGATGAAACTCCTGCCGCGCAAAACCCAGTTCCTGACCGAGAACGACTGGCGGACGAACCAGAACCCGCGGTTCAGTCTGGCGGTTGCGTACTACGAACAGGTGAAGTTCTACCTGCGCTATTTCTTCTGGCAATGGGGCAGCGAGCGGTTCTTCGACATCTTCCTGCACGTCGGCTGGCAGGCGCTGCTCGGGCTCATTCCGCCGCTCCTCGGGCTTTGGGGCATGTGGCATCAGTTCAGGAAGGAGCGACGGTCATTCGTCCTCATCCTCGTCGCGTTCCTTGTCGCCTCGGTCGGCCTGATCACGTACCTCAACCTCAAGTACTCGCCTTCCGACCCGAGGCGCGGCGACCCGGCTCAGGGCAGGCTGGGCTACCTCGAGGTGCGCGAGCGTGACTACTTCTACGCCTTTTCGTTCGTCTTCTACACGATCTTCGTCGGTGTCGGGGCTTACGCATTCCTGCGCACGGTAATCGACCGGCTGCGGTTCCGGCCGGCGCCGGCGTACGCTTTGTCCGGCTGCCTGCTGGCGTTCGCCTTCGTGCCGATGTTCCTGAACTACCCCAGTGTCACGCGTCGCGGCAATTGGATTGCGGCCGAGTACGGCCACAACATGCTGGTGTCATGTCCGGGCGACCATGCGGTGGTGTTCACGAACGGCGACAACGATACGTTTCCGCTCTGGTTCATGCAGACCGTGCCGTCGCGTGTGGCCGGCTTTGACCCGGAGTTCGGCAAGAATGTCAAGGTCGGGATACTCTCCCTCTTGAACACGAACTGGTACGTCAAGCAGCTCAAGCGGTGGGGTGCACCCATCTCGTTCACCGAGCAAGAGATCGAGCGCCTGCCGCGCGGCTTCGTGGGCAAGAACAACCGGACTTTCCTGCTCGAGGACATCATTGTCCGCAACATAGTTGCGACTGCGGGCGGGGTCAGGCTCAAGTGGCCGGATGACTACGGCTTGACGCCGGAGGAGTACGCTGCCAAGGTGTTCGGTTCAGGCTATCATCCCAGGACCCCGGTCTACTTCGCGAGCACGGTCTCGCCGGGCAATCTCGAGGACGTGAGGTCGCACCTGCGGCTTGAAGGCCTGGTCTACCGCGTCGTAGCGGACGTCGGTGCCGAGCAGGTGGACCTGGCGAGGAGCCGGTATCTGGTGGATTCCGTGTTCGTCATGAATTCGATCTTCGACCCCCGCGTCCAAAAAGACGATAACACCAGGGGTTTGTTGCTCACCTATGCAGCGACGTTCATGGCGATGGCGAACGAGTACCGACGCCAGAACCGGCCGCACGACGCCAAGCACGTTCTCGACCTTGCCAGCAGGCTGGAGCTCAATAAAGACCGCCGCATAACGCTGTTGTATCACCTCTCGACCTACGCGCTGCAGATCGGCGACAACGACCGCGCTCTGGAGGCGCTGGACACCATGCGGGCCCTCGGGTACGACCAGCCGGACCTGGTCGCGCGCCGCGGCGCCGCGTTGGAGCGCAAGGGCGAATTCCGGGCGGCCGAGTCGGCCTACCTGGAGGCGGCGAACGCGGACCCGGGCCGCGGGGAGTTCGTGGAGGCGCTGGTCCGTCTCTACCTCGACAGGCTGCGCGACACGGCCCGGGCAAAGGCCATGCTCCAACTGTGGCTGCGACGGGTTCCGTCGGACTCGGCTGCTGCTAGCCAGCTTCGCCAGCTCTCCTGACCGATGCCTGTGCCCGGCGTACCGGGCGCGCCTGATTTGACTCGCTTCAGTTCCCGGTATAATATCAGCCTGCATGAATGGTGCTGAAAATCGGGCCGCGGGCAGAGGCGCCCGGCACCGGAACCACTGACTTACTGAACCCTTGAACCTCTTCCGCTACCGGAGGTCCACCAGATGAACGACCGGAGAATACGCATCATCCTGTTTGCCGCGGTGTTTGCTGTCGTGTTGGCCGCCTACCTTGCCACCGTCGCCCCGACGGCAGCGTTCTGGGACTGCGGCGAGTTGATCGCGACCGCCGTCATCATGGGCGTTCCCCACCCACCCGGCACGCCGCTTTTCGTAACCATCGGGCGGATCTTCGCCATGCTGCCGACGAGCCCCGAATACGCGTTCCGGATAAACCTCATTCCGGTGCTGTTCGGCGCCTTCTCCTGCGGCATGATCTACCTGCTGGTCATCAAGCTCATCGGGCTCTATGCCCGCGCCGAGCGGCGCTTTGACAGGTGGCTGCCGCACGTGGCCGGCGTGTTCGGTGCCCTGGCCTGTGCCTTTGCCTTCTCGTTCTGGGACAACTCGGTCGAGGCCGAAGTGTATGGGCCCTGCGTGGTCGTCGCCCTGTCGGTTCTCTACATGGCCCTGCTCTGGCGCGACCAGCTCGAGCGCAACGGCGGTGACAACCGCCTGATACTCGGGGCAATCTACCTGCTTT
Organism: Caldifarciminota bacterium UBA2258; assembly: GCA_002347155.1. Classification (GTDB taxonomy): domain Bacteria; phylum Hydrothermota; class Tepidihabitantia; order Tepidihabitantales; family Tepidihabitantaceae; genus UBA2258. The sequence goes on along the minus strand of DDXO01000013.1, from coordinate 41,686 downwards.
TCCTTTCTACCGGCATCCACTTCACACCGATGCTCACCCTTTTCGCGGTGCTGTTCTTCGCCCTGGTGGTTGACCGCGAGGCAATCGTCCAGTTGCGCATCTTCGAGCTGATTGCCGGGTACCTCGTCATCCTGACGATAGCGGAACTGGGTCTCTCCCTCGGCACCTTCATCGCCGTGCCGCTGATGCTGGCGGCGACGTGGTATGGCATCAGGGTGATGGAACGTTCCACGCACACGCGTACGGTGTTCTACGGCCTGGGGCTCATTTTCCTGGTGTTTGTGGTGGCCTATATCGCGGCAGGCAACGCGGTGATGGACGACACGGTCCTCTTTCTTGCCTCGCCGACCGTGGCGTTCATCGAGCGCTGGGTGCGGTCGCCGGTCCTGCTGCTGCTCCTGGTCGCAGGGTACGGCGGCTACCTCTACTGGCTGCACCGGCAGGGAAAGCTGCGTCCCAGGTATGTCGCGCTGATGCTGGGTCTGGTCCTGCTCGCCGGCACGGTTCAGTTCATCATGTACACCCGGGCCAACCAGAACCCGAGCATCAACGAGGTGAATCCCTCCAACTGGCGCGATTTCGTCAGCGTGCTCAAGCGCGAGCAGTACGACCCGATGAAGCTGCTGCCGCGCAAGACCCAGTTCCTGACCGAGAACGAATGGCGGCTGAACCAGAACCCGCGGTTCAGCGTGCTCACGGCCTACTACGAGCAGGTGAAATACTACGTCCGCTACTTCTTCTGGCAGTGGGGTAACCCGAGGTTCTTCGACATCTTCCTGCACGTCGGCTGGCAGGCGTTGTTCGGGCTCATCCCGCCGCTCCTCGGGCTTTGGGGCATGTGGCATCAGTTCAAGAAGGAGCGACGGTCATTCGTCCTCATCCTTGTCGCGTTCCTTGTCGCTTCGGTCGGGCTCCTGACCTACCTGAACCTCAAGTACTCGCCTTCCGACCCCCGGCGCGGCGACCCGGCCCAGGGCAGGCTCGGGTTCCTGGAGGTACGCGAACGCGACTACTTCTTCGCGTTCTCATTCGTCTTCTACACCATCTTTGTCGGCGTCGGGGCCTATGCCTTCCTGCGCTGGTTCGCCGACTGGGTGAGAGGTCGGAAGCTGCCGGTGTACGCCGCGTCCGGTGCGACACTCGCGTTCGCGTTCGTGCCCATGCTCCTCAACTACCAGTCGGTGACCCGGCGCGGTGACTGGATACCGGCCGAGTACGGCTACAACATGCTGGTATCCTGTCCGGGCGAGCACGCGGTGCTTTTCACCAACGGCGACAACGATACCTTCCCGCTCTGGTTCATGCAGACCGTGCCGTCGCGTGTGGCCGGCTTCGACCCGGAGTTCGGCAAGAACGTGGCGGTCGCCAACCTCTCCCTGCTGAACACGCCCTGGTACTGCAAGCAGCTCAAACGCTGGGGCGCGCCCATCTCGTTCACCGAGGCGGAAATCGACAGGCTGCCCCAGGGGTTTGTCGGCAAAGACAACCGTACCTACCTGCTCAAGGACATCATGATGCGCGACATCGTCGCGACCAGCGCGGGCATCAAGCTGCGGTGGCCCGATGACTACGCGTGCACGCCCGGGGAGTACCAGGCCCGGGTCTTCACCGCGAACTACACGCCGCGGACGCCGGTCTACTACGCCACCACCGTGTCCCGCGACAACCTCGAGGACGTTGTGCAGAACGTGCGGCTTGAAGGTCTGGTCAGCCGCGTGGTCCGGGAACGGGGTGCTGACCAGGTTGACGTCGCGCGGACCCGGCACCTGCTGTACGACGTGTACGTCATGAACTCGATGCTCGACCGCCGCGTGCAGAAGGACGAGAACACGCGCGGGCTGCTCATCAACTACGCGGCCAGCTACCTGGCCCTGGCCGGCGAGTACCAGAAAGCGGGCCAGAACGTCGAGGCGCAGGAGGTCATCGAGAAGGCGCTCAGCTTCGACCTCGAGCGGGAGAGAAAGGTGCCGCTCTTCTACCACGCCTCTATGTTTGCCACGCTGAACGGCCAGTACGACAAGGCGGTCGCATACATCGACTCCATCGAAGCGCTGGGCTTCCAGGACCCCGAGTTGCTGCTGCGGCGCGGCTACGCCCTCCAGGGCAAGGGCGAGCTCGCCCGGGCAGAGTCGGCCTTTCGCGCGGCAGTCGCGGCCAGCCCGAACAAGTCAGACGCAGTCCTGGCGCTGTACCGGCTGTACCTCGACGACTTGCACGACACGGCCAAGGCACGGGGCCTGATGCAGATGTGGCTGCAGCGCGTGCCGGCGGACTCGGTCGCGGCCAATATGCTCAAGGAGATATCATAGTGGTCAAGTGCCCCAGTGGTTCAGTGCCGGACTCGGCTTCCTCACTGGGTCACATGATCACTTGACCACTGGATCACTTCCTGCCGCGTGCATGAACTCTCTATCACCCAGTCGATGCTCGCCCAGGCGCTCGCCGAGGCGGAGAAGCACGGCGCGAAGCGCATAAACCGAATCCGGCTGCTCTTGGGCGAAGGCGGGGGAGTGGTGCCGGACTGCGTCCGGTTCTACTTCGACCAGATGAAGAGAGACACCCCGGCAGCCGAGGCCGAACTCGAGTTCGAGCGGGTCCCCCTGCGTATCCGCTGCCCCAAATGCGGCGCCGAGTGGGGCGCGGGCATTGACCGGAAAACGGGGACTGTCCCGCGCCGCTCGTTCCTACGATGCCCCGGGCATGTCGGACGCAGGCGCTCCGAGGGACTGTCCCCTGGTTTTCCGGAATCGTGTCCCGAACCATCTGACGACTCGACCACTGGACCACTTGACCACATCCTCGAAGGCATGTGCAAGTGCAACGCCGGCGGCGAGGTCGTCTCCGGCCAGGAACTCGTCATCGAATCCATCGATGTGGACTGAGGAGAGTGGTCCGGTGGTCAAGTGGTCCAGTGGTCGAGTGTCGGGCGTCATTTTGACATTTGCATTCTGCATTCTGCAGTTTGCAATGGCTGCGCAGTGGCGTGGTGTCTACCACGACGGCCCGATTGCCGTCCGCATCACGTCCAACAAGAAGGTCTTCCACGCCGGTGACACCTTCCGCCTTGCCATCACCGCGACCAACACCAGCGACCGCGACCTCCTCATCAAACGGGACTGGAAGGAACAGCTCGTCTTCTACCACCTCCTTCGTCCCTCGCTTCTCGTTCGAAGTCCCCAGTCCCCAGTCCCTAGTCCCCAGTCCCTGGTCCCTCCTCTGCAGGTAGAATGGCCCGGCCGCGCGCTCATCGCTGCCTGGCTCGACTCAACCGACGTGGTGCTGCTGAAGCCGGACGAGCGCTACACGGTCAGCCGGGACGTGCGCGTCTGGATTCCCGACGACGTCGCTTCGTTCCAGTTCCGGCTGAAACTGGTCGGCGTCAAAGACTACGGCCGCCGGTTCGACACCTGGCAGGGCATCGCCTGGTCCAACGCCATCACCCTGACCGTCAAACCCCAGCCTTGACTCGGGCCCGGGCTTGAGCTTGGGCTGCGACGCAGTTCAGTTCCGGCTCTCAGCCTCAACTTCAACCTTGACCTCAACTTTGTGGCGCAGCCGCGGCCAATCTGCGATGCCTGAGGATGGGCGGGGGTGTCAAATCGGCGGGGGATAGGAACAGAAGACGGAAGAGTGAGGACGGAGGAGTGAGGATGCACGGGGAACCTGAGAGGGCCGACGGCCTACGGCTTACGGCTTGGGGCTTGAAGCTGCGGCGTAGCCGCCTGGCTAGTTCACGGCTAGCGCAGCTTGCCCGCTTTGAGGAAGAGCACGCCGCCGCAGAACGGCAGCGTGAGATTCAGATTCCCGAATACGCCGATGCCGAGCCCGACGTAGGCGCACGGCAGCAGTGTGAAGCTCGCCTCAACCGGGATGCCGATGGTCCGGACATCTCGACCGTAGACTCGCCCCGACGTGTAACCCAACCCGGCCGAGACCGACGCGTTCGTATAGCGGTCCGCCGAGCTCCGCCCGTAGAGCAGCCCGATGTCGCCCATCCCCGCGTTGACGAACGGCACTCCGGTCCCGGCAGCGTGCATGGTGAAAAGGTCATGTCCGGTCTGAAAGGACAGGCCCAGGGCTCCGGCGTAGCCTATACTGCCCGCGCCCACACCGTAGGTTGCCGAGACTCGAATGGGATGCCGGGAGGTCGTGCCGGCGAAGGACAGGCAGGGGACACAGAGCAACAGCACAGCCGTGCCGGCCAGCCGCGCGGCGCGTCCGGTCCCGGTGCACCTCGTGGAGGACCGCTTCATGTCCGGATTCTAGGAATCGCAGCCGGGGATGTCAAATCGGCGGGGGGAGTCAGCGTTGTGTGCCGGATACGCCAATCGTTATCTCGGAGTAGATCTCTTCGTGACCCTCAACCCACGCACGAACTCGGTAAATGCCCAACGGGATCGTGTCAGGATAGTCCGTGAGCGGAAAGTCGAGTGTATCCACACGCGTCGCGAACGGTTCAAGATCGAGGTAGGTGATGGCCGGGAACTCGATGTCGGGGAAGAGCTTGCGGACGATGCCGAGAGAGTCGTAGAAGGCTATGTTGTACTGGCGGCCCGTGGGGAATCTCTCCCGAATTCGCTGGGCGCTGGTGTTTGTGAACGTGAGAGTGCCGGAGAAGTAATCGTCGAGATCGTATATGACCCGGTTACTGTAGAGCTTGAGCGCGAGGCTGGAGGAGAGCCCGCGGCTGCAGCCCGCGGATAGCGTTGCCCACGCCACAAACACAACGCCCAGCAGAACGCCGAACCTCATCGCGGACATGATAGATTCGCGGGCGGGGATGTCAAATCGGTGGGGCTTTCGGAATATGCGCGGAAGGGCGCGGTTCATTTAAATGGGGAAAAGAGGGACAGTGGGGCTGTTGAAGAAGCCGCCTCTTGTCATTCTGAGCGCAGCGAAGAATCTTCGCGATGTTGATTCTGCGAGAGTTAGAAGACCCTTCACTTCGTTCAGGGTGACACGAATGGGGTTTTTCAACAACCCCACAGTCGCCATGTTTCGAGCCTCAGTGATTAACGGTAGAGACTCAGTTTCCACTCGTCAAGGATAGGTCACATTCGATTGTAGTCAAGCCGATGCAGGGGCATTCAATCCGACATCCGACCGGACCCCTTTGTGTCTTGGTGGCTTTGTGGTAAGACTCCCTCCGGTTCCGTGGATCTCGGAGTCAAGCCGATGCAGCGTCGTCGGGCGGAGGGGAGAAGTCGGAGTCCGGTTCATACCGTGTCTCACCCTCAACCTGGGCCTCGACCTCGGCCAGGTCCTGCTTCATCTTCCTGAGATAGTCGTCAGGGCGGCCAACAGCTAACAGCTTACGGCTAACGGCTCGCGGCTTGCGGCGACATGCAAGGCGTATCACTCGCCCGACTGCGGTTTGTCGCGAGCGACCCAGGGAGCCATGGCGTCGTCCTCGTTCCTGGCGGTCTGGTAGATTAGCGGGCGGTAGCGCGGAGGCGGAACCGGCTTGCCGGCTTCCTGCGCCGCCTCCAACCAGGCCTTCTTCGCGATTTCGAGCTGGGCCAGGGCTTCTTCCGGCGTGCGCCCGAACGCAGAGCAGGCATCGAGGTCCGGTATGTCCGCGACGTATCCGCCGTCTTCTTGGCTGTAGAAGATGTTGATGTGATAGTCACTCATTCTCTTCCTCCATAGACAGATTGTACCTCTCCACGAGCCGGAGGAACTGCCGTATCTGGTACGGCTTCGCCTGGCCGTCCACGTCCTGAAGATTGACGAGCTGCTCGACGTCCGGCCGAGTGTATATGTTGTGGCTCCCGCTCTTTCGCACGAGGAGGAAGCCGAAGGCTCTGACCAGCCCGGCGAAGTCTTCGAAGCCGACGTTCTTGACCGCGCCGGACGCCAGTCGCCTCAGGAGCTTCCTTCGCTTCATCTCGAGAGCTTCGGGTGCACTTTACTTGATGCCAGGTCAGTCAAGGGCGGAAAGGTTCCTCGCTTCGAGTCTTCATCGAGGTCGGCAGAGACCCTATCTTCATGTCTGAAAGCTACCCGGAATCTGCCCGCAGTCAAGCCGAGAAGCGCAGCCGTTGTCCGGTTCGGCGTGCGGGTCGGAGCGAATGCCGAAGTTAGTTCGTCGGCGCGCACGGACACAGGTACTCTCACCGTTACGGTCACGGGTGCTCTCACCGTTATGGTCACAGGTACTCTCACCGTTACGGTCACGGGTGCTCTCACCGTTATGGTCACAGGTACTCTCACCGTTACGGTCACGGGTGCTCTCACCGTTATGGTCACGGGTACTTACACCGTTACGGTCACAGGTACTCTCACCGTTACGGTCACGGGTACTCTCACCGTTACGGACACAGGCACTCTGGAGACTATTCCCCCCATTGCCCCTCCGGCGGCATCAGACCGTGGGGGGGACGGTCATTCTTGAGGGTCAGACGAAGGCAGAAGGCAGAAGGCAGAAAGCAGAATTCCGGGCGTCGGGGGTCGGTCGACCGCCCGGGAGATGAAGATTCTTACGTCATTTTGAGGGGGGGGGTGAGCGTATATATATATGAGAGCAAGAATGAAGAGCTCAATGACCGTGCCAGGAGAACCGGACGCAAGGGCAGCGATTGCGGGACCGGCGTCGCTAACACGGCCGAGAGGGGGTGATACCATGCCGATAGACCCCGTCAAAAGAGTCGCGAACTGGGACGAGAAGTACAACCTCGAACGCATCAACGCCATCCTGACCGCAAAGCGCCCCGTGATGCTACAGCATGTCACGAACGTCCAGTCGTTGCTCGCGGCAATGGAGCTGCAGGTGAAGCAGGTCTGCGATGGTGCCGGTGTTATGACCATCCAGCTTCCGTTCTACCTCTGCTTCGGCCGGGAGATGTGGGCGCTGTTGCGCAAGGACATCTCCGGCGAGACGATGGCAATCGAGGCGGCAACGCTGATTGCCAAGTGGAAGTCCCGCGGCCTGACCGAGGCCGTGCTCCAGGCTATCCGCACGGACGTCTTCAACGTCGCAGCTCCCATCGGGCCGTGACGGCACGGTCTGCAGATGCGGGCGGGAATCCGCTGCCGGTTCCCGCCCGCGCCATGGGCGGGCGAAAGAGAAGCGGGAGGCGTGAAGCCTTCCGCTTGGTGGAGCAGTGAACCTCAGCCGAGCATGGTGCGGGCGATGACGATGCGCTGGACTTCGGAGGTGCCTTCGTAGATTTCCATGCACTTGGCGTCGCGGAAGTAGCGCTCGACCGGGTAGTCTTTGGTGTAGCCGTACCCGCCATAGATCTGGATCGCTTCGCGGGTGACTGCGACCGCGGTCTCGGCCGCGAAGAGTTTGCACATGGCCGATTCGAGGTTGAACCGGGTCTTGCCCGAGTCTTTCTGGTGCGCGGCGTAGTAGACGAGCAGGCGCGAGGCCATGGTCCGGCAGGCCATGTCGGCAATCTTGCCCTGTATCATCTGGAAGTCGCAGATGGGTTTGCCGAACTGCTTCCGTTCTTTGGAGTAGGCGATTGCCTTTTCCATGGCCGACTGGGCAATGCCGACCGCCTGGGCCCCGATGTCGATGCGGGAGACGTCGAGGGTGCCGAGCGCGACTTTGAGGCCCTGGCCGACGGCGCCGAGCACGTTCTCGACCGGCACCTCGCAGTCGTCGAACATCAGTTCGCAGTTGGCGGTGCCGCGCAGGCCGAGCAGGTTCTCGTGCTTGCCGAGCGAGAAGCCCTTGGCGTCGCGGTCAACGATGAAGGCCGTGATGCCCTTGGTGCCCGCGGCCGGGTCGGTCTTGGCGAAGACGATGAAGACCTTGGCCACTCCGCCGTTGGTGATGAACCGTTTGGAGCCGTTGAGGATGTACTTGTCGCCTTTGAGCACGGCCGTGGTTTCCATCGCGGCCGGGTCAGAGCCGGCATTGGGTTCGGTCAGGCCGAACGCGCCTAAGAGTTCGCCGGTCGCCATCCTCGGCAGGTACTTCTCCTTCTGGATATCGGTGCCCCAGTTGGCAATGGGCCAGCAGACGAGCGAGTTGTGGACCGCGGTGATGACGCCGGTGGAGCCGCAGCCGCGGGAGATTTCCTCGACCGCGATGGCGAGCGAGAGGAAGTCGAACGCGGCGCCGCCGTACTTTTCCGGGATGGTCATGGAGAGCAGGCCCAGTTCGGCCATCTTTTTGATGGTGTCGTGCGGGAACTCCCCCTTTTCGTCGATTTCGGCCGCCCTGGGTTCGAGTTCTTTGGTGGCGAACTCCTTGGCCATGTTACGGACCATCATCTGGTCGTTGGTGTAGCTCAGGTCCATTGATACCTCCTGGGAAGAAAAGCACTATTGGCCGTGTACAAAACTCGAAGTCCGAAGCACGAATGACGATTCAAGTCCGAAGTCCGAATGACCGAATTCGTCATTCTCCGCGTTTCGAGCTTCAATCGGATTTCAAGTTTCGTCATTCGAGCTTGGTCATTTCTAGCACGCTTCTTTCGCTTCTTTGATAACGTCTTTGGCGATAATCATGCGCATTACCTCGGACGTGCCCTCGCCGATTTCGCCGAGCTTGGCGTCGCGGTAGGCGCGGGCCACCGGCATGTCGTCGGTAATCGCGAGCGGGCCGATGGCGTCAATTGCCGTGCCGCAGGCCCGGATCGCGACCTCGGATGCGAAGAGCTTGGCAAAGGCGCATTCCTTGTCCACGCGCACGCCCGTGTCCTTGATCTGGGCCGCGTTGTAGACGAGGAGCCGCGCGGCCTCGACCTGGACCGCGACGTCGGCGAGCGCGCTTGATTCAAGCTGGGTCATCTCGCGGTCCTGAAACCAGGTAATCATCGTGTCGAGCGCGCACTGGGCCATGCCGAGGCAGAAGGCGCCGATGGAGATGCGGCCGCCATCGAGCGTCTCCATGAAGATGCGGTACCCGTCGTACTCTTTGCCGAGGACGCTGTCGAACGGTACGAGCATCCCTTCGAATACCAGTTCGGCAGTGTCCGAGCCTTTCAGTCCCAGTTTGTGCTCCACCGATGGGACACTGAATCCCGGGGTCTTGGTTTCAACGATGAAGCAGGTGATGCCTTTGCGGCCGAGCTTGCGGTCGAGCGTCGCGGCGACGATGACGGTGCCGGCGAAGCTCGCCGAAGTGATGTAGCGTTTGCTGCCGTTGATGAGAAAGCCCTGGTCGGTCTTCTTTGCGGACGACTCGATACCCGCGGCATCGGAGCCGGCGTTGGGCTCGGTGAGTCCGAACGCGCCGAGATAGACGCCCCTGCTCAAGAGCGGGATGTACTTTTCTTTCTGCTCGGTTGTGCCGAACTTGTAGATGGGGTAGGTCCCGAGCGAGGTGTGGGCGGCGAGGGTCAGGCCGGTCGAGGCGCAGACCCGCGAAACCTCTTCGACTGCGATTACGTAGGACTGGTAGTCGAGGCCCATGCCGCCGAGTTCTTTGGGCCAGGGGATGCCGAGCCAGCCGCGCTCGGCCATGGCCTGGACGTTGTCCTTCACAAACTCGCCGGTCTCGTCGTGCCTGGTCGCCCGCGGTTCGATAACCTCGCGGCAGAAGGCGCGGGCGTCCCGGCGGAACCGCTGGTATCGCTCTGCGAGTACTATGGCTGCACCTCCGGTTCGCAATTCTGACTTCTGGTATCTGATTTCTGCATTCTGACTTCGCCTATATGTAGTATCTGTCTTTGTCGATTTCCTCGCGCAGGAGCCGGAGTTCTTTCTCGGTCGGCTCCGGATTGACGCCGACCTTGTCGGCGACGAGCAGTTCGAACCCGGTGGCCTTGACCACATCTTCGGCCTTCACGTCCGGATGAGTGGCGATGAGTCGCATGCGCCTGGAGGTCGGCTCGAAGTCCATCAATGCGAGGTTCGTGACCACTCGATAGGGGCCGGCTCCGGGCGGGAGCCCGGCCCGCTCGCGCGCGCCCGGACCGGTCAGGTAGCCGGGCGTGGTCACGAAATCCACCTTGGGCACGAACGAGCGCGTATCGTGCTTGCGCATGATGACTATCGTCTTCCAGCAGAAGGAGGCGACGTCATTGGCGCCGCCCGAGCCGGGCAGACGAACCTTGGGCGGCCAGTACCTGCCGATGACCGTCGTGTTCAGGTTGCCGAAGGCGTCGATCTGGGCGCCCCCGAGAAAACCGTACTCGATGAACCCGCGGGTAGCCGTCTCCATGATGTCGCAGATGCCGGAGGCGGCAACGGCCTTGTGGAACGTGCGCGAGTCGCCGACGCCGAGCGGCAGCTTCTCAAGGGACGCGCCGGTGCCGCCGAACTCGAAAATGGGGACGAGGTTCGGTGCGTGCATCCGCTTCGCCAGCGCCCCGGCCAGCATCGGGATGCCGGTGCCGACGAACGCGGTCGTGCCGTCTTCCATCAGCTTGGAGGCGAGGCAGATGAGAAACTCGGATTCGTTGTAGGCTGCCATTACCTGCCTCCGATTTCCGACTCGAGCTGTTTCAGCCGGTCGATACCGACCAGGTTCACGTACTCAGCATGATTCTTCGGGCCGTAGACCCATTTGTCGAGGTAGGCTTTGGTCTTGACCGGGTCGGCCGAGTCCTTGAGGAATGCCTGCAGGTGCTCACCGTCGCGCCAGTAGCGGTAGCACATCTCGCCGGGGTGAGATCCGTACTTCGCGTCGACCACGGCATCGACCAGGTAGTAGGGGATGACCGTCTGCTCAGGGTACTTCCGGATTTCGTCGGTGGAGACGATCTCTTCGGCCGAGACGATGAGTTTCTTGGAAGCACGTGACATCTCGTGGACGAAGCCGGAGATGCCTTCGACCCGGCAGTTGCCGTACCTGTCCGCTTTGTGGACGTGAATCAGGCCGACGTCGAGGAAGAGCGCCGGGACCAGGCAGACCGGTTTGCCGGTGAACGGGTCTTCAACTGCTTTGGCAGCGGAGTACTTGAAGGTGTCGGTACCGAGCATGGAGCGGATGGGCAGGAAGGGTACACCCATGGCCGCGGCTTTGAACCGCCAGGTGATGCCGCCGTTGGACCAGTCGGCCGTCTTTACCCGGCCGGACTCGACTGCGCGGCGGAGGCAGGACGAAATGCCGTAGACTTCCCAGGCGATGTAGGTGATGTCGAGCGCGTCCACCAGGTCGGCGGCAAGCAAAAGGTCAATCTCGTGGATGCCCTGCCCGGCCACGCGCAGGTGCTTCTTGCCCTGCCGGATGGTCTCGCGGACGATCGACATCGGCGCGCGCACCGTGCCGTAGAGCTCGGTTCCGATGTAGTCGCCGTCGGCGACGAACCTGGCGACCGCTTCCTGCTCGGTCATGACCTTGTCCACCATCTTCGTGTTCTTCCGCGCGTGGACCCACTCGCGGAACCCATCCGGGTCCGGCGGCTGGAACAGCTCGCTCGTGCCCGACTCGATCAGTTTCATAGGCGTGACCTCCGGTGGTTGGGTTGAGTCGACTGAATGTGCAAACTATTGCATCTTAGGGGCGGGCGCGTGAAAGTCAACAGCGGCCGATGTGGGAGGGAGGAAGGTAAAGGCAAAGGTGAGGGCAAAGGTAGAGGTAAAGAGCGCGGGCGGGCCTGCGCCCGCCCGCTTGAGAATCGGCGAGAACTACCAGCGCGGGCGGTTGAAGTCCCGCTTCTCGTCCCGGCCCCGGCGCGGGCCGCGTCCCTGTCCTCCGAAGCCGCCGCGCGGACCGCCTTCGGACCGCTCGCGGGCCTCGTTGACGGTCAGGGCTCGGCCGTCGAGTTGGTACTGGTTCAGGGCGGCGATTGCCGCTGCCGCTGCCGCGTCGTCGCTCATCTCCACGAAGGCGAACCCGCGCGAGCGGTTCGTGAACTTGTCGGTGATGATGTTGACCGACGCGACCTCGCCGTGCGCGCCGAAGAGGCCGCGCAGTTGGTCCTCGCTAGCGCTGAAGGGCAGGTTGCCCACGAATATGCGCTTTGCCATTTCGTTCCTCCGGTCGTTTCTTGCTTGGGACTCGCTACGGGACCAGCCTGCGGTCTGCTCAGGCGTATACACACGTGGACCTCGCGTACGCTTCTCAAGCGGTTACGGGACCTTGCTCTGCTCTCTTGCGCCGGATACAGGTCCCCCGTGCCCGGCGAACGATATTAACAACGGGTCTATAGATGTCAAATGGAGGCAGGGAGGAGGGAGGAAGGATGGGGATAGAGGGACCGATGGATCAAGCCTTCATCCCTCTTTGCCTCTGTGGGAGTGCCCGAGGGCGCCGACCATGTCGATTGCCTCGGCCGGACAGACTTTGCGGCACTCGCCGCAACCGATGCATTTGCCGGCTGTGACTTTGTGCTGCTCGCCAGACTCGCCCTCGATTGCCTTGAACTGGCAGACTTTGACGCAGGCCTGGCAGCCCGTGCACCGCGGGTTGATGACGGCCTTGGGCCGGCCCGGTGCCCGGTCGATGAATGACCTGGTCGGGCACCTGTGGACGCAGATTCCGCAGTCGATGCACTTGGAATAGTCCATAACGGGCAGGTTGTTCACCATCGTCAGCGCCTGGGTCGGGCAGACCTTGGCGCAGAGGCCGCAGGCGATGCAGCCGACTTTGCAGACGTCCTTCACCGCCCTGCCCTTGTCGTGGGATACGCAGGCGAGGACGACGAGCTTGGACCGGGGGACGAGCAGCAGCGTGCCCTTGGGGCAGCCCCGGACGCAGTTGCCGCACCCGGTGCACTTCTTCTCGTCTATGACCGGCAGGTTGTTCGGGCTCATCGTGATGGCGCCGAACGGGCAAACCCTGGCGCAATTGCCCAGGCCGACGCAGCCGTAGACGCAGGCCTTGGGTCCGCCGAGCAGCAGGGCGGCCTGGCGGCAGTCGGAAGCACCCTTGTATTGGAACCGGGACGGAGCCACGTCCCTGCCGCCGCGGCAGACAAGGACCGCCACCATGGGTTCGACCGCTCCGGCTTCCTGTCCCATGATCTCGCCGATGCTGCGCGCAACATTGGCGCCGCCCACCGAGCACTTGTTGAGCGGAGCCGAGCCGGATGCGACCGCGGCCGCGTAGCCGTCGCAGCCGGGGAACCCGCAGGCGCCGCAGTTGGCCCCGGGCAGGACCGCGCGCACAGCGGCCTCGCGTTCATCGACCTTGACGGCCAGCTTGGCCGAGGCGATGGCCAGCACGATCCCGATGAGGAGCCCGAGCCCGCCGAGGCCCGCGACCGATATCAGGACCAGTGTCCAGTCCATGGTCGGCTAGAGGGAAATCCCGAACAGGGAGGTGAAGCCGAGGAACGCGAGCGACACCAGCGACGCGCCGACAAAGGCAATCGGGTAGCCTCTGAACGACGGCGATATCGGGGAGTCCTCGAGCCGTTCCCGGATGGCGGCGAAGAGCATGATGGCGAGCGCGAAACCGAGCGCGGTGCCGACCGCAAAGAGAGTGGACTGGAGAAGGTCGAACCGGTAGTCGATGTTCAGGAAGGTGACACCAAGGATGGCGCAGTTGGTGGTGATAAGCGGCAGGTAGATGCCGAGAGAGGAGTAGAGCCCGCGCACGTACTTCTTCAGTACCATTTCGACAAACTGGACCAGGCCCGCAATGACGAGGATAAAGACCGCGGTGCGGAGGAAGACAAGCCCAAGCGGAAGCAGCAGGACGTGATAGAGCAGCCAGGAGACCCAGGTGGCGAGCATCATCACGAACAGGACCGCCGCGCTCATCCCGATTGATGTGTCGAGCGATGTCGAGACCCCGAAGAATGGGCAGAGCCCGATGAAGCGCATCAGGATGATGTTGTTCACCAGGAATGCGCCCATCAGGATTTTTGCCGGGTTCATGTCTGCCTCCTAGACTCTGCCGGCGGTCAGCCGGTTGACAATGCCCTTGAGGATGCCGATGAGGAAGAACGCGCCGGGCGGGAAGATCATGAACAGCACCGGCGCGGCCCGGAACCAGGCCGGCGTGACCGCGTAGCCGAACCAGGTGCCGGCGGCGAATATCTCGCGGACGCTGCCCATCACGAGCATCACCAGGGCGTAGCCCGCCGATTTGCCGAGGGCGTCGAGCAGGGAGTCGAATACCCCATGGCCGTAGGCAAAGGCTTCGGCGCGGCCGAGGATGATGCAATTGACGACAATCAGCGGTACGAAGACACCGAGCACGCGGTAGAGCGCGGGCTGGTAGGCCTGCAGCACGTAGTCGATGATGGTTACGAACGTGGAGATGATGATTATGAAGATCGGGATGCGGACCGAGCCGGGGACGACCTTGCGGATGAGCGAGACGACCACGTTCGAGCCGATGAGCACGAACGTCACGGCTGCCGCCATGCCCAGCGCGTCACGTGCCGACACACTGGTTGCCAGCGTGGGGCAGAGGCCGATCATCAGGATGAGCACCGGGTTCTCTTTGATGATGCCGTCGGCGAAGTACTTCCAGCGGGAGGGGGCGCTCATTTCGAAGTCAGGTAGTGGATGTAGTCGGCCATGCCCTCGCGGACTCCGTTCGCGACCGCGCGCGAGGTGATGGTGGCCGCCGATATGGCGTCGAGCGTGCCGTTGTCACGCTTCATGGTGACCTCGCTTTCGGTCCTGCCCCGGAACTGGTCGAGGAACCACGCCTCCCTGGCCCTGAGGCCGAGGCCGGGTGTTTCCTTCATGTCCGCGCCGATGCCCAGCCCGGCAATCCGGCCGGTCGTGTCGACGCCGACGACCACGGTAATCGGGCCGCCGTAGCCGCGCGGCGTGCTCTTGAAGACGATGCCGATTCGGTTGCCCGCGGCGTCGGTTGCAGACCAGACCGTTCCCGGCTCCAGCTCCGAGAAGTCGGCCGCGCCCGGCAGTACTTCGGAGAGCGAGGCTTTCAGGGCGTCTGCGGCCTGGCTGTCGATCAGCGGCTTGGTTACTCCGTACACCTGGGAGAGCGCAATCGCCGCGACTATGCAGGTCAGCACGAGCGACAGCACCATCCAGGTCTTGCTCTGGAGCATCAGGCCGCCTTTCTCGCGCGCGGCAGCGCCCCGAACAGCCGCGGCCGGGTGAGCCGGTCGATGAGCGGCGTGGCGACGTTCATCAGCAGTATTGAATAAGAACAGCCTTCCGGGTAACCGCCGTACAACCTTATGAGCATCGTAATGATGCCGCAACCGATGCCGAATATCACACGTCCCCTGGTGGTTATCGGTACGGTCACGTAGTCGGTAGCCATAAAGAAGGCGCCGAGGATGGTGCCGCCGGAGAAGACGTGGAACCAGGGCCTCAACTGGCTGCCGGGGAGCACCAGCGCCAGCACAATGACCGTGCCGATGAACGCGGCCGGGATACGCCAGTCAACTACGCGGATAGCGATGAGGAACAGCGCGCCGATGAGCAGGAGCATTGCCGAGGTCTCGCCCAGGCAGCCGCCGACGTTGCCGAAGAAGAGGTCCTTGAGCAGCGGCAGTGAGTTGGCCTGGCGGAGGAGTTCGGCCGGGTCCATCCCGGCGGGCGCTACCTCGGAGGCGCGGCGGACAAGGGCAAGGGGAGTCGCACCGGTCACGGCGTCCAGTCCGGAGAGCGGGTTTCCGCGCGGTGCGACCCAGAGGGAAGTCATCTGCGTCGGCCACGACACCATCATGAAGGCGCGGGCCGCCAGTGCCGGGTTAACGAAGTTATGCCCGAGCCCGCCGAAGAACTGCTTGACCACAACGGTCGCGAAGGCGGCGCCGACGACCGGCATCCAGAGCGGGACGCCCGGCGGTAGGTTGTAGGCGAGCAGAAGCCCGGTGATGACCGCGGAACCGTCCAGCGGGGTCATCTTGCGGCCGAACGCTTTCTGAGCAAGTGCGTCGGACAGCATGGCCGACACTACGCAAAGCGCAACGAGCAGGAGTGACTTCAGTCCGAAGAAGTAGACCGAGCCGCCGAGAGCCGGGAGCAACGCAATCACTACCAGCCACATGATGCGGTTCACCGTGGCCCGGGACCGGACGTGGGGAGAGGCGGCAACCACGAAGAGAGAGGTGGAGGTGGAGGCAGAGGTCGGGGTAGAGGAGGAGTGAGCGGAGATGGAAATCTGTGTCTTCACCTTTGCCTCAGCCTTTGCCTTTTCGTTCTCGCTCACTGTTTCCGTTCCATCGCCGCGAGTTCAGATTTGGCGTACTTGAAGTGGTGGACCAATCTTATCTTCGCCGGGCAGGCGTAGGCGCAGCAACCGCATTCGATGCAGTCCTTCAAATGCTCGGCCCTGGCCTGTTCCAGCTTGCCGCGCCGGATGAGGTTGTTGAGGCACTGCGGGGCCAGGCCCATCGGGCACGCCTCGATGCAGCGTCCGCAGCGAATGCAGTCGTGCTCCTTGAATACCGTCGCCGCGCGGTCAAGGACGAGCACGCCGGATGTACCCTTGAGCACGGGCACCTCATCGGTGCTGACCGCGATGCCCATCATCGGTCCACCCATGATCAGCTTGCCGACTTCGGCTGAATACCCGCCGCAGAACTCAATCAGGTTCTTCACCGGCGTGCCGACCCGGACGCGCAGGTTCTTTGGTTCTTTGACAGCGGGACCGGTTACGGTCGTGACGCGTTCGTAGAGGGGTCGGTTGAAGCGCAGGGCGTCCCGCACCGCGAGTGCGGTGCCCACGTTCTGCACGACGCAGCCGACGTCCATCGGCAGGCCCCCGGACGGCACCTCGCGCCTGACGCAGGCTTTGATGAGCTGCTTTTCCGCGCCCTGAGGGTACCTGGTCTTGAGCTTTCTTGCCTTGAAGCCTGAAGACGCGGCCGCCGAAGACATGGTCTTTACCGCATCGGGCTTGTTGTCCTCGATGGCGATGAGGACGTTCTTCACGCCGAGGAGCCTGGACATTATGGCGACGCCCTCGACGATCTCGGCCGGCTGCTCGAGCATCAGGCGGTGGTCAGCGGTCAGGAAGGGTTCGCACTCGCAGCCGTTGATGAGCAGCGTGTCAATCGGCTTCTCCTTCGGTGGTGCGAGCTTGAAGTAAGTCGGAAAGGCCGCTCCGCCCAGGCCGACCACGCCGGAGAGGCGGAGTGCCTCTACTATCTGCTCGTTTGTGAACCTGGAGTAGTCGCGTTCCTTGATGGCGCCGTCCGGCGTGTCGGTTCCGTCTGAGTCGACAATCACGGTCGGGCCGCGGCGACCGGTGAGCGGGTGCGGCAGGTCGGCCACGTCCGCTACCGTGCCGGATACGGAGGCGTGGGTCGCGGCCGAGATGCGGCCCGCCGGCTCGCCGATAAGCGTTCCGGTCTTCACCGGGTCGCCCTTCTTGATGACCGGACTGGACGGCGCGCCCGTGTGCTGGGACAACGGGATGAAGACCCGCGCGGGCAGGGGAAGTACCTCCACCGGTTTGTGTTCGGTGGCTTCCTTGCTCTCACGAGGATGGACTCCGCCGCGGAATGTCAGCATTGGACGGCGGGAATTGTAGCGGGAGTGCTCCGGTTGTCAAGAAGCCGGCCCGAACCGTCGCTGATTGACAGCCGAACCCGGTTCTACTACTCTCATACCATGCGGACCTCTCTTATTCTCGCGGTTGTGGCCGTTCTTGCGTCCGGATGCGGTGGCGCGAAGACAAACATCCAGGGCACGCAGAGTGCCGAGGTGTGGCTCTCGTCGACCATTGAAGGCCAGAGGGTCGGTTACTCAGTCTACCGGTTCGACCAGTCTCCCGGCGGGTACCGGTTCGAGAGTTTCATCAAGATGACGCTGGCGATGGCCGGCAGGGAGCAGCAGGTCCAGTCGCACTCGGAAGCGCACACCGGTCCGGACCTGGCACTCCGGAAATTCTCGTTCACGTTCTCATCCCAGAACAGCTCCTTCGCGGTGAAGGGCCGGGTGGCGGACAACGTGCTGTGGATAACGGCCCCCGGCTCCAAAGAGGAGCGCAGTATCCAGCTCACGGGCCCGGTCTATCCCTCGTCAGCCCTGGGCCGCTACCTCGTTGTCCGTAAGCTCAAGCCGGATTCGATGTACAATGTCGACGTCTTTGATGCGGCAGTGATGGGCGTCTCCCGGGCGGAGGTCAAAGTCTGGGGTCGCGAGAAGGTCAAAGCCGGCGGCCAGGAGTACCAGGCGACCAAGTTTACGACCAGGATGACTAAGACTACGGTGACGACCTGGGTCGACGACCGGGGCATGGCGATAGTCGAGACCTCGGATCCGGGCATACGGTCGGAGCGGACGACGGCCGATAAGGTGCTCAAGACCGAGCCCGAGGGCCAGAAGTTCGACGTCCTGACGGTGTTCCGCGTGCAGGTAGACACCCAGATCCCGGAGGGAGCGGCAGTCACTCACCTCGAACTCGATGTCACCGGCATCGACCCCAGGGAGTACGAACTGACCGGGCCGGGACAACAGGTCACGAGCACCAGCCCGCTGGTGGTCGAAATCAAGACGCCGGCACTTCCGTCCGAACCGGTGCCGCTTCCCCTCGTGGCAGAGAGCGAGTTCCTGAAGCCGTCGGTCACAATCCAGAGCGACGCGCCCGAAATCAAGGCCAGGGTGAAAGAGGCCATCGGTGACGAAAAGGACGCGGTGGCGGCGACCCGCAAGCTGGTCTCGTGGGTCTTCACCGTGGTCGAGAAGCAGACGACTGCCTCGTATCCGAATGCGCTCGACGTGCTCAAGACCCTGAAGGGCGACTGCAACGAGCACGCGGTTCTCTTCGCCGCTTTGGCCCGGGCAGCAGGTATCCCGACGCGGGTCGCGGTCGGACTTCTGTACATGAACCGGGCCTTCTACTACCACGCATGGAACGAGGTCTATCTCGGCAGGTGGGTACCGGTCGACGCGACGTTCGGTGAGTGCCCGGCCAGCGCCCTGCACTTCAAGCTCGCCCAGGGCGAACTCAGCGAACAGGCCGAGATTCTCGGCCTGGTCGGGAAGATCGGCATCAAGGTCAAAGAGTTCGGCCTCGCCCCGGCCAGGTAGCCGGCCCCAATTCTCAAGCCCCCGGCCTGCGTGCCGGGGGCTGCGTTTATCCGGAGCTGGCGGCGCGCCGCCGGGCTATGCGCCACCTTCCAAAACGGGAGTATATGTAGTTGACGACCGATGATTACTATGCCAGCCGGCAGTACGTGGAGAGGTGCCGGGACGAACGGAAAAGACCCGTCGGCCGTATGGCGACTGGACAGCAGTGATGCCCTAAGGCCCGAATGCAAGGAGGACACTAATGCGGCACGCAGTCTGTGTGGCTCTGCTGGTGCCGATTCTGGCACTGGCTGCCGGTACGACCGCCCAAGGAACGGTGGTCGCGTCCGGCATTTCCCTGCGGGTTGTGACCGGACTCCCCGAAGAAGGCAGGGCCGGTCCGCCCGGTTCTCCATCCCCCCCGGGTCCGAGCCGCCCGGCCCGCTTCACTATCGGGGTCGTAGACACGGTCGGCGGCACGACCTATGACTGGGGCGCGAACGGGCCGGCGCTGAGGATGCTGGCGCAGACCCCGGGCAAGGGAATCCACGTCTTGTGGATGTACTCGGCGGATATGTCGAATACTGATTTCCCGGACCGGAACATGCGCTACAATTTCTGCGACTACAGCACCCGTGCCTGGAATTGGACTGACCCGGATTTCCTGGATGCGGGAGTGATAGTGTTCGCCGAGCGCTCCGGGTATGGCAGGATCGACACCGATACGAACGGCGTAGCCGTGATTTCCGCCCACGATACGACCGGGACCGGCTCCGCTGACTATGCGCCGGTCATCGCCCGGGACGCCGACGTCGGAGTCGGGATCTTCGACTACTCCTATGGCGAGAACTCGGCGATCAACCACTACGAATGGCCCTGGGTGGCGGTGGGCATGAACGGTAAGTACCACCTGGCGATGATTGATGCCAACAATCAGGACAACCTGTACTACAGCCGCTGCACCACGTGGCCGAACTGGAGCAACGCGGCGAGCGTGCCCTCGCCTGATCCCGAGCCGCTGTTTCCTTCCCACAATATCGCGACGTCCAAGGTGCCCGGTTCGAACAAGGTCTGCATCACCTGGACCGTGACCCCGGCCAGCGGCTACATGCAGGAACCGGCCTACTATCGTGAATCTCGGGACGGCGGCGATAGCTGGGACGCGGCGGCGGACCTCGGGTACCCGCCTGCATACGGAGGCGACACCGTACCATCATTTCACCTGTCTTCACTCTTTCCGCTGTACGACAGGCAGGATCGTCTGCACATCGTCGGCAACGTCGCCCCGTACTACAACGACACCAACTGGGTCCTGCCCGGCCAGGTCTGGCACTGGTGCGCCCAGAATCCCGATGCCTGGAATCTCATTCACGCCTGCCCGACCGAGTCGATTCTCTCCAGTATCGGGTACAACGCCATGGTCTGCTGCCGGCCGAGCCTGGGCGAAGACGAGAACGGTAACCTGTTCGTAGCCTGGGAGGAGTTCGACGGCATCAACTACGAACCGACCACATCGCGCCTGCGCGCCGACATTTGGTGCTCACACTCGACCGACAATGGCGTGACCTGGGATACTGCTTTCAGGGTTACCGACGGCGGAGACGTTACCTACCGGTTCCCATCTATCCTGAACCCGATAACCGATACGGTGATGGTCGAGTACATGATTGACCAGGTTGCGGGATTCACGCTGTACAGCGAGGGGCCGGCCACCAGCAACCCGATTGTCGTTCAGAAGTGGAAGAATCCGTACAGCGGCGTCGCCGAGGATCCCCGGGATGCTCAACAGGTCCGCATGGAAGTCGCGGCCAGCCCGAGCCCGGCCCGAGGCTGGACTGCAGTATCCTATGCTCTGCCGCGAGCGGGTGACGTATCACTGGTCGTATACGATGCGGCCGGGCGTCCGGTCAGGACTCTGGCCTCAGGGCATCGAGCGGCGGGCAGGTACAGCGTGACATGGAACGCAAACGGCGCTGCGGCCGGCATCTACTTCGTCGCGTTGGAGAGTGGCGGAAACAGCATCACCCGGAAGCTGGTTCTGTCCGAATAGCCCAAGCGGCTTCCTCATACAGGCTGCCCGCATCCCTGCGGGCAGCCTGCCAATAGGCGTTTGTGCTCAGTCACACTCAACGTCTCGCGGGCGGAGGTGTCAAATGGAAGGGGAGAGGGATCGAGAGACCAAGGGATCAAGTGGTCAAGTGGCAGGAAGTCCTCAACCGTTAGTTGTCAGCCGGCCGGGCGTAATTGGGTGTGGTCTTGGTTCTCCTGCACACTGGTCACTGGGAACTCGCGGACTGCGTCTGCGGCCCGATGCCCTTGACGCTGTCGTCAAGTACCGTGGCTGTCCCTGCTTACCTTTTTGCCGGATCGGCAAACTACTAGTGAGAGGCAGTATGAAAGGACCTTCTCATGGCGACGAAAACGGTCGATAGAGGCATGAACCGCGAGACGCGGGCCCCCTTGAGTACATCCGGAGAGCGAGGCCGCCGAACAGAGTGCATTGGTTGCTGGCGCAAATGACTGCGAAAGCAGAACATGCGGCCGCGGAACGGGCGGAGGGTGGACAGGGGAGTGCGTCCTTGACGGCCAATACACGAGGGCGTGGTTCTCCGAAGGGCCGGGAATGGGCGTAACTAACGCGTTCTCGGGGAGTTCAGAGCGAGCGTCCGGGACGAGAAGGTAGGGTAGGGGTCGCCTCCCAGGCTGCATTTCGGGGAGCAATGCAGCATCGATTCCAGCGAGCAATGACCGGTGCGTTGAGACGTGCAATGAGCGGAGCAGTGAAGGGTCCAATGCGGGGAGCAATGCTACGAGCAGTTTCGCAAGCGATGCGCGGTCCAGTGACGGGAGCAGTGAAGGATTCAGGTTGAGGTCGAGGTTGAGGTACAGCGCGGAATCCAGTCCGAGGTACGATGCGTTATGGAATGGAGGATGCGATGAGAGGTCCGATGAGAGGAGCGATGGACGGTGCATTGGGGAGAGCATTTCAGCGAGGACTGAGTCCGCAGATTGCGTAGAATATGCAGAGTCGGGCAGCCGGTCATGAGGCCAGCGTCTTGGACGAGGCCTTACGCTGCGGGCCATCCGCACCGACGTCTTCAACGTCGCGGCTCCCATCGGACCGTGACCGCGCGGGGAATGGGGACAGTCCCGCGGAGCACCAATGTCGGACCGGGCGCGGTACAGTCCCCGTTTTCCGCAGAGGGTCCCCGTCTTCCGCGCGTGCACCTGGTTCGCCGTTGGGGCGAAGGCTGTCCTTGGGCACGCTGCCGGTTACCTCCCGGCCGTGTTCGGCTTGACACCGAACCGGTTTCGTATAACGTAGCTTCGAGTTCTTACCCACAAGGAGTCAACATGAATCGGAAGATCGGAGTTGTCGGCGCCGGCACCATGGGCAACGGCATCGCCCAGGTGTTCGCCATGGCCGGTTACGACGTCATCATGAACGACATCGACCAGAAGTTCGTGGACCGCGGCCTCGGTACGGTGAAGAAGTCGCTGGGCCGAATGGTCGAGAAGGCGAAGCTCTCCCAGGAGGCGGCGGATGCGGTCATATCCCGCATCAAGCCGAGCCTTGACCTCGGAGACTTGAAGGACTGCGGGCTGGTGGTCGAGGCAGCGACCGAGAACCAGAAGCTGAAGTTCGAGCTTTTCGCGAAGCTGGACAGCGTCTGCGGGCCGGAGACAATCCTCGCGACCAACACCTCAACCATCTCCGTAACCGCCATCGCCGCGGCGACGAAGCGGCCGGACAAGGTCATCGGCATGCACTTCATGAACCCGGTGCCGGTGATGCAACTGGTCGAGGTGGTCAACGGGCTCGGTACCCTGCGCGAAGTCACCGACACGGTCGTTACCCTTTCCAGGGAACTGGGCAAGACCCCGGTCGTCGTGAATGACTCGCCGGGGTTCGTCTCCAATCGCGTGCTGCTGCCGATGATAAACGAGGCGATATTCTGCCTTGAGTCCGGAGTGGCCGACAAGGAGGCCATCGACACCGTGATGAAACTGGGCATGAACCATCCCATCGGTCCGCTGGCGCTTGCCGACCTTATCGGCCTCGACGTCTGTCTTGCCATCATGAACGTGCTCTACAGCGACATCGGGGATTCGAAGTACCGTCCCTGTCCGTTGCTGAAGCGGATGGTGGCGGCCGGGTACCTGGGGCGTAAGACGGGAAAGGGGTTTTACGACTATAAGAAGAGTTAGCAGGTAGGAGGTAGCAGTTAGCAGTCAGGCATCGTTCCCGGTCGCACTCCTAACCGCTAACTCCTAGCACCTAACTCCTCGCCGATGGAAACCGCCGCTGCCCGCAAGGTCCTCACCGTATCCCAGGTCAATCAGCTTGTGGCCGGGATGCTCGGGGAGTACTTCTCCGATGTCTGGATTGAGGGCGAGGTATCGAACTTCAAGGCCTATGCGTCCGGACACCTCTATTTCGCGCTGAAGGACGAGGGTTCGCAAATCCAGGCAGTCTGCTTCCGCCATTCGGCCCAGCGGCTGAAGTTCCGGCTCGAGGACGGCCTCGCGGTCATCGGCCACGGCCGGCTCGAGGTATATCAGCCGACCGGCAAGTATCAGATAATCCTCGACACTATAGAGCCCAAAGGCCTGGGCGCCCTGCAGAAGGCGTTCGAGCAGCTCAAGCGGAAGCTGGAGAAGGAAGGCCTGTTCGCGGCCGAACGGAAGCGGCCCCTGCCGGCATTGCCCCGCACCGTGGGCATCGTGACTTCACCTTCGGGCGCGGCAATCCACGATATGCTCAGGACTTTGCGGCTGCACAAGGCGCCGGTGCAGGTCGTCCTGTACCCGGCCCAGGTGCAGGGCGAAGGTGCAGCCGAGCAGATCGCCGAAGGTGTGGCAGCTCTCTGTGCCCGCTCCGACGTCGACGTCATCATCGTCGGCAGGGGAGGCGGTTCGATTGAGGACCTCTGGTCCTTCAATGAGGAGGGCGTGGCGCGGGCCATCGCCGCGGCGCGGGTCCCGGTGATTTCCGGGGTCGGGCACGAGACCGACTTCACGATTGCCGACTTCGTCGCCGATGTGCGCGCGGCGACACCGACTGCGGCGGCGCAGCTCGTGGCCAGGACGTGGGAGGAATTCGAGACCCGGCTCCGCGACCTTGCCGGACAACTGCTCGAGGCGGCTGAGCAGGTGCTGTTCGAGAAGCAGCAGGCAATCGACGAGCTGACCCGGCACCGGGCGTTCGAGCTCATGGCCGGGCATCTGGCTGAGCAGGGGCACCGAGTTGAGCGGCTCGTGAGCGCCGCCGAGGGTTCGGCCCGTGCTGCCCTTGCCGGCGCGAGTTCCCGTCTGGCTGACCTGAACTTGAGGCTGAACCGACAGAACCCGGTGGCGCGCGTCCTGCGCCAGAAGCTCGCCCTGCAGGCATTGGCCGACCGGCTGGACAAGCCTGCGCTTGCGCTTTTATCCCGACATGGCGTCAGGCTCGGGCAGGCCGGGGCCCGGCTCGATGCGCTGAGTCCGCTGGCCAGCCTGGGCCGCGGCTATTCGGTCTGCCTGAAACCCGATGGCTCGGTTGTCAGCCGCGTCAGTCAGGTTGAGGCGGGTGAAGGGGTCAGCCTCAGGGTTTCGGATGGCGCGATTGACTGCCGGGTAGAGCGGACCGCAAAGCATAACAGCGGAGGCAACTAGATTATGGCAAAGAATGAGAAGCCGACCGAAGCCCTGGACTTCGAGAAGGCGCTGGCGGAGCTGGAAGGCATCGTCAAGCAGCTCGAGGCGGGCAACCTCGCTCTTGACAAGTCGCTCGCCTTGTTCGAGCACGGGGTACGACTTGCGCGGGCCTGCAAGGAGAAGCTGGCCGAGGCCGAGCTCAAGGTGAGCCAGCTCGTCAAGGACAAGCAGGGGCTCTTCACGGAAGAACCGTTCAGAGAAGGCGGAGACTGAGGCTCCGCCCCAGGTCCGACATGGGACACCAAGACACTAATTCACAAAGAGGATGAACCGCAGATGAGCGAAGCGCGGCGAAGCCACAACGCAGATGGATGCAGATCTGGTTCCGAACCCAGGGCGGCAATCGGCGTTCAACGGCGTCCATCGGTGGTTGCCTCGCTTCGACGGTTCTGTCTGCTTGGTGTTCTTGGTGTCTTTGTGGTTCAATACCGGGTCTGGGGCTCTGGACTGAGCTTGACTCCGGGTTGGAATCGGGTAGAAGTATAGCCACTAACATCCCTTGCTGGTAAAGGAGACATGATGCGCTGTGAAATCGACCGCGGGATATTCGCGGAGTTGCTGGCCGGCGTCACCAACGCCCTGCCCAGCAAGTCCGCCTATCCGGTACTGAACAACATTACGCTTGAGGTCAACAACGGCAAGCTGGCTCTGGCCGGGACCGACCTCGACACCTATGTCCGCCGTACCTTCAGCCTCGAGGGTCAGTCTGAGGACGGCACGGTCGTCGTGCTCGGCCGCAAGCTGGCCGAGATCGTCCGCGAAATCAGCGCGCCGACAATCAAGCTCTCCAGCAAGGAACGGAGCCTCAGTCTCGAAGCCGGCAAGACGAACGCATCGCTCGTGAGCCTGGACCCGTCCGAGTTTCCGGAAGTGCCCAAACTGCCCGAAGGCGTGACCATGGAGTTCCCGCTGGCGACCTGGTTCGAGTTGTTCGAGACGGTGTCGTTTGCCGCCTCCAAGGACGAGTCCCGGCCGGCCATGACCGGCGTCAACTGGGAGGTTTCCAAGACCGAGACCCGCATGGTCGGCACCGACGGCCACCGTCTTGGCTACGTCTGCCGCAAGGGCAAGTTCGCCGGCAAGCTGAAGGTCATCGTCTCAACCAAGCTCTTCCCCCTGTTCCCGCGCGGCGAGGAGACCTTCGCGGTGCACATGGACCCGGCCAAGATCGGCTTCGTGTTCCAGAACGCCACCATCATTACCCGGCAGATTGAGGGTCCGTACCCCGACTACGAGCGGGTGATACCCAAAGGCTACCCGGCCAGGGCGCTGGTCGAGCATGATGTCTTCTCGGCTGCCCTGCGTCGCGCCGCGGTGTTCGCGCACCCGGTCGGCCGGCTGGTCGCGCTCGAGTTCACCAAGAACAAGCTCGGGCTCAAGGCCGAGACCCCGGACGTCGGGCGGAGCGAGGAAGAGGTCGAGTGCAGCTATGCGGGCGAGCAGATACGGATCGGGTTCAACGCCAGCTACATGCTGGAGATACTGCGGCGGCTTCAGTCTGACAAGGTCGCAGTGGAGTTGTCGAACCCGCTGTCCGCTGGGCTGTTCAAACCGGTCGAGGAGAAGCCGGACACCGAGCAGACGTTCCTGTTGATGCCCATCCGGCTTGACTAGGCCGCGGTGAACGCAGGCGCCCGGGAAGTTCCAGGCAGGGCAGGACTCGGGATAGATTTCGGCCTACCGTTTCTGCTACTCGCAGCGTTCCTTCTTTCTTGCGACGAGTCGGGCGGGAACAGCGGCCACAATCCTCACTACCGGGAGCCTATGGTCTGGGGAATCATGGACAAGGTCCGCGAAGATGTGCGGACGGTCAGCTATGAAAGGTACTTCGAGGTATTCGACTACGACGGGCTCAGGATGGTGCCGATTGTCACCCTGAACGACACCCAGGTCCAGGCGATGTCCTACTCGCCCACGACGTACGAGTACGGGGACACGAACGTCATCGCGACCAACCACAAGTATGAGTTCGAAGTCGAGCATTTCTGGGGGAGGGGGTTCTGTCACCTGGTGATGCCGGGTGATTTCGCTCTGACCGTGCCCGACGACACCCATCTGCTGGTGCAGGGCGCGTCGCTTGCGTCGGCCTGGCGCGTATCACGCGGGGCGCAGTGGTACTGGCTGAGCATCTACGTCAACTACGACTACTACGACACCCTCGGCGTCTGGGACAACATCGAGGTCAGGCTCGATACGCTGGTCCATGACACCGCGATAATCGTACCGCCGGAGCGGATATTCCCGCCGTTCGTGGGCCAGGTAATCGAGGGCGATTACTCGATCACGATCTGGAGCGGTTACGGGCCGCCGGTCGAACCCGGCGACCTCGGCAACGTCCGCGGCAACGCGGTCGGGTTCGTCAATGCCATCAACGAGCCGCCTTCGAAGTACTTCTACGTAGGCGGGGCGCGGGCCCGGCGCACCGCGCCCGACGCCCGCAGCGAACGGGAACGGTTCAAGGCCATTCTGCGCGGCCGGCTGCCGGAACATTAGCCAGAAACTGACCGCGCAATTCAAAAGATGACAATCATGGCACGACGTCTCTCTTTGTGCCTGCTGCTGCCGCTGCTCGCCGCGGCCAAGTCCTACTACTACCCGGAGATATCAACCGACGTTATACTGGGGGCTGACGGCAGCGCACGCATAGTCCAGGAGCGGACCTACGAGTTCGACGGCCGCTTCTCCTGGGCCGACCTTGACCTCAGGAAGCAGGGCGCTGCCGACATCAGGCTGAACCGGCTGGCGATGGCGACCGCCGGCGGGTGGCAGGACCTTGCGCCGGAGGTCGTTGACACCGACCGTTCGTTCTATCTGCGCTGGGGGTACTCGGCCGAAGACGAACAACGGACGTTCCTGATTGACTACACGGTCCTGGGCGCGGTCCGGCGCTACGAGGACGTGGCCGAGTTCTACTGGAAGGTTGTCGAGCAGGAGCACGAGCCGATTGGACGTGCCGTGGTCCGGGTCATACTTCCCGGCCGTTCACCTGACCTGTTCAAGGTCTATGTCCACGCGGCCGCGCGGCCCGGGACACTCAGCTTTGCCGCTGAGTTCGATACCGCCTACATCCGGCAGGCGGGAATACCGAGGAATGCGTTCGTCGAGGTGCGGGCGCTCTCGAATCCCGACTTGTATCCGCATATCACGCAGATCCCGCAGAAGAAGTATGGGCAGATGCTGGCAGAGGAGAAGCAGAACTTCATGGCCGCGACCTTCCGCAGCCACTTCTATGTCCCGCTCGGCCTGCTCCTGATTCTCGTGCCCGTGCTGCTGCTCATAATCTTCTACCGGAAGCACGGCCGCGAGCCCAGACTCGACTACGAAGCCATTTACGAGCATGAGCCGCCCCGCAGAGCGCCGCCGTTCGTCGTGCCTTTCATCATGCACCAGAAGCCGGACAAGTCCGGCATGACCCAGGAGTTCTTCCGCGGTCTCATGGCCACGTTGCTCGGCCTGGCCCGGCAGGGAGCTGTCTCGGTGCACGAGGTCAAAGAGGGACGGAAGACCAGGTACGAGTTCCGGCTGGACGACCCCGGAAAGGCGGCAGCACTGGTTGGGTTCGACAAGCTGGCGGTCGAATACCTGTTCGGTATGTTCGGCGGCGGCGGCAACGTCCTTACCGAGGAGATGATAAAGAACTACGGCAGGACCCATCCCACCGGCGTCAGGCAGATGATTTCGCGCCTATACTCGGCCGGGGCAGGATGGTGGCCGGCACAACTCGGTGTCGAGTTCACCGAGGCTGCCAGCCGCCGGGCCTACTCAACATACTGCGGGCTCGCCGCGCTCTGCTTCCTCCCCGGCGCATGGCTCTTCTTCGGCGGCGTGGCCGCGATTGAGCCGTCGTCCGCAGGCGCGCGGATTCCGCTCACGGTATTCGCCGCCGTTGCCTGCGGTGCGGTCTACTTCCTGACCGGCCGCGTCATCATTCGCTGGGACCCGATTGCCTACCTTGAACACAAGCGCTGGCGGAACTTCCGCAAGTTCCTGAAGGACTTCTCGGCAATCGAGCAGGCGCCGGTCAACCTGCTGGCCATCTGGGAGGAGTACTACGTCTACGCCGTGGCCCTGGGCGTGGCTACCGAGTTCCTCAAGCACGTCGCCAGACTCGCGGAGCAGCGCGGAACCGGCCTGGTGCTGCCGGTCTGGTACATCGGGGCATCCGGTGTGCCGGGCGGCTCGCTTGCCTCGCTGAGCGAGGGGCTGGGTGGGTTCGGCGCCTTTGCCTCCAACATGAGCAGCATGATGTCGTCTTTCTCTACGGGTTCGTCTTCGGGCGGAGGGTTCTCCGGCGGCGGCGGCGGTGGTGGCGGTGGCGGCAGCTCGGGCGCGGGCTAGAACGCGCCGGGCGTGAGTTACCAGTTTCCAGGTGTCAGTTTCCAGTCGGAGGAACGTATCTGGTTTTCAGGCATCCGGGTTCTGACCTTGGCGGTTCTATGTTGACTCGCGTCCGATTCCGGTGTACAATAAGGCGACAATCTGGAGTCAGTAAGGCTTGTCAGACGTTCGTCGGGGGCGATTGGCTTCGACGGAGTGCCTGAGGGGCCAGAGTGCATGGCGAGGTTCCCTGGTTACCTCGTAAATCCCGACCGGGGAAACACAGCTGCCAATAACAGCTACGCACTGGCTGCCTAACTAAGGGAGCCCCTTGACCCGCGAACTCACCCGGCGCGGAGTCAGGGTATAAAAGGGTGATGTGGGATGCGGTCGTGTCTCAGGGCCGTAACCCGAGAATCTCTGGGGCTGGGTTCACCGCGCCTGTCGGTCGGCTAACGGTGCGCCAAGATATATCGACTGACTAACCATGTAGGTCGCTGGAACCGAACTCTCCGGACGCGGGTTCAATTCCCGCCGCCTCCATTGCGGGTGCGGGCGACGCCGAGAGGCGCCGCCCGCTGCGTCAGGAAGGACCGAAGACCGAGGACTGAAGACGGAAGACCGAGGACCGAGGACGGTCCGAGACGAGGGACGGCCCGCGACGGCTATTCTTGAGCTACGATACCGTAGGCCTCGTCCACGGCGCGCCTGATACCCTCGAAGGTAAAGGACAACGCGCAGGTCGGACCGACTTCGGACAGGGCGTCCGGCACCATGCAGTCCCGGTCTGTCCTTGCGACGACCATCCGCTTGTCGAGTTCGATGGCGGTCTTCACTTCCCAGTTCACCCAGTCGCTCATGCTCGTCTTCTTGCCGACCACACAGAGGAACGCGGTCGCCGCCTTTATCTTGCCGTAAACGACGTGCTTGAGCGGTTCCGCGTCGTCGCTGTCCACCGGGTAGTTCACAGGCTGGTCGTTCATGCTGAGCCGGGGAAAGTCCGGGCTCGTGGTCCAGGTCAGCAGAACGTCCTTGTAGTAGCCGTCGTTCTCATAGTCATAGGAGACAAAGACCAGCTTCCCCTCCGGCTTCTTCTCGGGCGGCGGCCGGCGAATCGGGCGGGGCAGTTCGAACTCGGGCTCAGGCCGTACCGTCGGTTGGGGAACGCCGCCGGGCCTCACGATGACCTTCAGGTCTTCAAAGGCCCTTTTCCAGCCGTTGGCGTGAAAGTCAATGTAAGACTGGGACCGGAGATAGTCCGGCAGCGCCGAGCCATCAACCCTGGCGGGCAGCACCCGGACGCGGCGGCCTTTGAAGTCGCGCGTCGTGACCACCCTGAGGTCCTGCTGTACCCAGCGCGCAGCCAGCGAGGCGGTGGAGATGAGCGGGATGACGAAATCCACCGGGCGGAGCGAGTTGGTCAGCCGGTTGACCAGAATCACGCCGACCGACATATCCACCTCGTCCACCCACGGGCTGATATCCTCGCGCCGTAACGCGCCGGCGAGCCGGTGGGCAAACTCATTGTCGGCATAGGAATAAGCGATGACGATGTGAGGCTGAATGCCTCTGGGCCGGATAACATTCGGAACGTCGGCGAGCACTAGGGCCTCCCTGCAAAGGCGCCAATCAGCCGCATGGGGTCTGCTTGGGCCCCGGGCCGGCGAATCGGGAACTCACGGTCCCGCTGATGGCCGTCTACCGACTGGCTTCGGCTCGGGCCGCCCCATTCGGTGACATCGTAGCCGGACCGGTCTACGATGTCAAGCCGGCTCCCGCTTCCTGAATCCGATAATGACCACAGAGCGTATCGAGGTCACGAGAGTCAGCCCGAAAACCGGGTCTCCACCCGCTCTGTATTCTCTGTGGTTGTTTCTGTGTCGGCTGCGGGACTTGACTGTGATGGAGGGGAAGGAGTATAATGGAGCCAGGACAGCAGGGAATTGTCGCTAGGTAACATGTAACGGCCCGCCCGCCGGAACGGCCGAACGCGGCTTCCGCAGAGATCCATGTGGGTGGACGAGCCAAAGGGAGGTGCTTGTGTCGAAGTACGCTGGAGCAGTCATATGCTGCCTGCTAATCAGCTCGCCGGCCCTCGCGATGTGGTACGAACTCAATTCCGGGGTGACTGGGCCGCTCTACTCGGTTCACTTCCCCGAGGGGATACAGGTAGGGTATGTGGTCGGTGCGGGTATGGACAGCCTGGGTGGTGAAGTCGGGCTGGTTCTCAAGACCACGGATGGCGGCAGCACGTGGGTGCCGCAATTCCCAGGTACCTCTGGAGCTCTCAATTCAGTCTACTTCAAGAGTAACGATACCGGCTTCGCAGTCGGGGCCGCGGGGGCCGCGATTCAGACGTTCGATGGCGGAGCAGCATGGAAGTCGATCACCCTGCCCAGCAACGAAGACCTGACCGGCATCCAGTTCCCTGAGAACGGCAAGGTCGGCTTCATCTTTGCACATCCACGGAATCCGCCGAGCAAGGTGCTCAAGACCATCGACGGCGGCGACAATTGGACCGCCATCAGCGTCGGCGGACCGTCGGATGTGACTCGCGGGGGCGGCTTCGCAACCGACAGCGTCGGCGCCATTGTCGGTGACGATGGCCTTGTGCTTGGGACTACGGACGGACTAGCCAGTACCCACTATCAGAACGCCCAGACCGATGCTGACCTCGTGGCCGTGGCCTTCTCGCCAACAGACCCGGGCAGGGCCTACCTGATTGGCAATGACTCGTCACAGGGAATCATCCGGTTCACGGATGACGGTGGCACGACCCCTTGGGACAGCGTCAGGTGCTGGCGAACGACGGCCTTCCATGGGCTCGACATGACGGACGCCGCCCACATTGCGTACGTCTGCGGGGACAGCTTCGGCCAGGGACGCGCTCTCATTTCGGTCGCCGACGACGATTTCTTCCTGACACCGGCACCGCGGGGAGTGGCTGCGCTCCACAGCGTGTGCTTCCCGCACGGCATGGATACTGGCTACGCGGTCGGCGCGGGCGGACTGATTCTGCGTGCCGACTGGCCCGGGCCATGGTTCGCCGTGGGCGAGGAAAGAGGACCGGCGGTCAGCCGCACAAGAATCCGGGTCGTGTCCAACCCATCTCGCCGCGGCATCGCCTTCGACTCCGACGCCGAGGTTAACGTCCTCGTGTTCGACGCTCTCAGCCGAGTTGTGGCGAGACAGAGGGCAACGAAGGGCATGAACTTCCTGCCGCTATCCAAGGCGGGCGTCTACGTGTTGAAGGTCAATGGTGATGGCAATGCCACCACGAAGAAGCTCGTCGTTCAGCGTTAGAGAGGAGAAGACAACAGCACAAGAGCGTTGTTGGCAGCAGACATAGAGGAGGAAGAGTGAAGTCTGATTGCAGATGCGGTTTGGCAATAATGGCCGGTATACTGCTGATGGCCGTTCCGGCCTTCGCGGCCTGGTACCAACTCAATTCGGGTGTGACCGGGCCGCTCTACTCGGTTCACTTCCCCGAGGGGACACAGGTCGGGTATGTGGTCGGCGCCGATATGGACAGCCTGGGTGGCGAAGTCGGGCTGGTCATTAAAACCACGGACGGCGGCAGCACCTGGGTGCGGCAGCCCTCGGGCATGGCGAGACCGCTCAATTCCGTCTACTTCAAGGACAACGATACCGGCTTCGCGGTCGGGTCCGCAGGGGCCGCGGTCCAGACGTTCGATGGTGGAGCAACCTGGAAGTCGGTCACGGTCCCCAGCAGCGAAGCCTTGACCTGCATCCAGTTCCCTGAGAACGGCAAGGTCGGCTACATCTTCACCCATCCACGGAACCCGCCGAGCAAGGTGCTCAAGACCATCGACGGCGGAAGCAGTTGGACTGCCATCGACGTCGGTGGGCCGGCCAGTGTGACTCGAGGCGGGAGCATGGCGAACGACAGCATGGGTGTGGCGGTAGGCGACGACGGCCTCGTGCTCGCGACCAGAGACGGGTTCGACAACACAGAGTTTCAAGGCGCACGGACTAATGCAGACCTGGTTGCCGTTGCGTTCGCCCCCGATGACCCGGACAGGGGCTATCTGGTCGGATATGACTCGGCACGCGGGATCATCAGGTACACCGATGACTTCGGCGCGACGCCGTGGGACTCGGTCCGGTGCTGGACGGTGTTCGCCTATCGCGGACTCGACATGCCCGGTACCGAGATTGCGTACTTCGTCGGGGACTCCGCGGATAAGCCGACGATCGGCATAACGGTGACGCCGACCTACGTCTACAGGACGTTGGTGCCGGGCGGCCTGAGAGCTTCCTTGTCCGGCATACACTTTCCAAACGGCGTCGACACAGGCTACGCGGTCGGCTCCGGTGGGGCAATCCTGAGGACCAATGACAGAGGTGGTCTTGTTCATTGGGTTGCCGAGGCGGATGACGTAGCGATGGGCCGTGCAGGGATTCGTGTCCTGTCCAATCCTCTGCGGTTTGGCATCACCTTCAACTCTAACGCGGAGGCGGGCGTGGCTGTGTACGACGCCCTCGGCCGAGTCGTTGTGAAGCAGACCGCAGCCAGGGGCCTGAACTTCCTGCCGCTATCCAAGTCGGGCGTCTACGTGATGAAGATGATATCGGCAGGCTCTACGGCGACGCAGAAGTTCGTGGTCCAGCGCTAGAGCGGAGATGCCAATGGACACGGAAGTGCAGTTCACGACAGTGACGAAGGAGGAAGTGTGAGGTACGGTTTGAAGCGCAACGCCGTAGCGGCATGCAGCCTGTCGCTGCTCGGTTCGTTGCTTGCGGCGGGCTGGACAGAGTTGAACTCGGGGACAGCCGCTGACCTGTATGCGGTTCACTTTCCTGAAGGTACTCATGTCGGTTACGCAGTAGGCGATTCCGGCGCCATCTTGAAGACCACTGACGGCGGCGACACCTGGGTGCAGCAAGCCGCCGGAGTCAGTGGAGCGCTCAACTCAGTCCACTTCAAGAGCAACGACACCGGGTATGCGGTCGGCGAGGCTGGGTCTGCTATCAGAACCACAGATGGCGGCGCTACCTGGACTTCCGTGACGGTCGGCGTCTCCAACACGCTCACCTACGTGTCGTTTCCCTCGAACGGCTATACCGGTTTCATCGGCGTCGACTCCGACACGTTCCCCGCGATGGTGCTCAAGACGACTGATGGCGGGACCGTTTGGGTTCTTGTACAAGCAGGCGGTATTCACGACCATTCGACAAGCTGCGCCTTCGCGACCGACAGCACGGGCGTGGTCCTCGGGCACGGGGGGCTTGTCATTGTGGTCAGTCCTGGCAGTTCCTGGCATGGTGACGCTCAGACGGATGCCGATCTTATTGCCGCAGCGTTCTCAGGTTCAGACCCGAACACAGGCTATCTCATCGGAAATGACTCAATCCACGGCGTCGTCCGATACACTGCAACCGGTGGCGAATACCCGTGGGACAGCGTGACTTGTGAGCCTGTTCCGGGGGCCGTGTACGGTATCGACGTGGCCACAACGAACGTCGCGTACGCATGCGGCAGTGATGGTTTCATCGCCAGGTCGCGTGTCCCGATCCATTTTCAGCAGACAATGTACGACGGCCACGCCGACCTGCACGGGGTCTGCTTTCCCGCCGGGGCCGACACCGGGTTTGCAGTTGGCGCGGGCGGGGTCATCCTGAGGACCTATGATGGCGGCAACCCCATGTCTGTGGCCGAGCCGAAGGACCCGCTGACTGCGCACGTCTCAATCCGGGTTCTCGACAACCCGTCTCGTCGCGGCATCGCCTTCAGCGCCGATGCCGAGGCGGAAGCCGTCGTGTACGACGCCCTCGGCCGAGTCGTGGCTCGGCAGACCGCAGCCAGGGGCCTGAACTTCGTGCCATTGTCCAAAGCGGGCGTCTACGTGCTGAAGGTCAAGGCTGACGGCTTCTCCACCACGCAGAAGCTCGTGGTCGAGCGCTGAAGGGGAGAAGGCGGACGGTGCGAATCGAGCGTGATCCTGTGCCGGGGTAGAGGAGGAGCAGCAGTCAGACCCGGCATCAGGAGCAGCTCCGCCGTGATGAGTGGGCTGCTGCTATTGACTTCGTTGGCCCTCGGGGCCTGGGAACAACTCATATCGGGTACGCGAGCCGAGTTGCTGGCCGTTCACTTCCCGACCGGCACGCAGGTCGGGTATGCGGTCGGTACTGACACGACCGGCTTTGGCACCATCCTCAAGACAACTGACGGCGGCAATACCTGGCTGCCGGAGAGTACCGGTATGTTGAACGGGGTCTACGATGTCTACTTCACGAACGACTCGACCGGGTACGCCGTCAGCGGCGGGTCGCTGCTCAGGACGACGGATGGCGGGGCAAACTGGAATTCGAAGGGCGTTCCCGGAATGCAGCGGTTGAACACTGTCCAGTTCCCGGAGAACGGCGAGGCCGGCTACATAGCGGTGACTCCGCAGGGCGGAGGCGCGAGATTGATGAAGACCACCGACGGCGGTGGCAACTGGAGAACGATTCCGGTCGGCAACCCGGGGAATACGTCGTTCGGGGCCGAGTTCGCCAATGACACCATCGGCGTAGTCTTCGGCTACTCGAACTTCATCATCGGGTCCACGGACGGATTCGACAGCATCCAGTACTATCAAGGTGCCCAGACCAATGGCGACATCCTGGCCGTGTCGTTATCACCCGAAGACCCTAGCCGGGGCTACCTGGTCGGGATAGACTCGACCGGTGGGGTCGTTCGGTTTACGGCCGACGGCGGCGCCACCGTGTGGCAGGTCGTGAGGTGTTCTACCGTCACGGCTCTCTACGGCGTCGACGTGCCGACCTCGGATGTCGCGTACATCTGCGGAGCCGAGGGCTTCGTCGGCCGAACCGTATCA
Source organism: Caldifarciminota bacterium UBA2258 (assembly GCA_002347155.1). Taxonomy (GTDB): domain Bacteria; phylum Hydrothermota; class Tepidihabitantia; order Tepidihabitantales; family Tepidihabitantaceae; genus UBA2258. Next base: position 6,035 of record DDXO01000013.1, on the reverse strand, counting down.
GATACCGACGTGTGGGCGACGACGGTGCCCGCGGGACTCAACGCCAGGATGCACGGCCTGTGCTTTCCGAACGGCCCCGACACGGGCTACGCCGTTGGGTCGGATGGCACGATCCTGAGAACCTACGACGGCGGCATTCCCTTGATTCCGGGTGTAAACGAGAGGAGTGTCCCGGCGATTGCCAGGCCGGGTATCCGTGTCCTCTCCAATCCGTCTGGGCGCGGCATTTCCTTCACTGCCCAGACCAGGGCGAACGTGCTTGTGTCCGACGCTCTCGGCAGAGTTGTGGCGAGGCAGACCGCAGCCAGGGGCCTGAACTTCGTGCCCCTATCCAAGTCGGGCGTGTACGTGCTGAAAGTCGATGCAGACGGCCTCAGCATGACCCAGAAGTTCGTGGTCCAGCGCTAGACAGAGCAAACAACAACTGCATCCGACCGAAGCTGCCCGCGGCGATGCCCGCAGCCCACCGTCATGCGCGTGCTCCCCGCCGGTTACATGAGTCTGCGCTTGGGCTGACGGTGGGCTTGGAGCTTGTGGCATGAGGCTCGCGGGCTACGCCCGCGCCAATCTGCAATCCGGCGCTGAGCCGCCCTGCTCGGTCCGGAGCCCGCCCTGAGCTTGGCCGAGGGGGTCGCGAAGCGTCACCGAAGCGAGAGGGTCTTTCTTCAATCCGCAATCTGAAATGCCTCTGATGGGCGGGGATGTCAAATCGGCTGGCGGAACTGGGGCGCGGTCCGATACCCCACGGTGTGCAGGCCAGCCTCGACGATCTAGTCGAGGAAGATGGCGACCAGAGTCAGTACCGCCACAAGCAGCCAAGCGAAGTCCTCGGGTGTCTTGAGCCGGAGCCACTTCGCCGGTTCCGGTTGGCCCCTGCGGCCAAACAGGGCGATGCTGAGGAACAGACCGAGCACGACGACAGTGATGGCCTGCCGCAGGGTCCGCACCTTGAGTGCCGCTAGTCCGCCGGTAACCACCAGCACTATTGCTGCTCTAACGATCGTTCCAGCGGTCAGCATCCTCACTATAGCAATATTCTAGGACTCGCGGGCGGGGATGTCAAATCGGCGGGGCCTGTTGTCTGGGCGCGGAAGGACGCGGTTCATTTAAGTGAACCGCGGGGTGTGGCTCTCGGGTATTGGGGAGAGGAACAACCAGACTTGGGAACAAGGGAATGACCGGAAGCAGTCGGCTTGAGCTTGCGCTTGGGCTGCTACGCGGTTCTGCTCCGCCTCTCCACCTCGGCCCTAACCTCAACCTCGACCTTGGTCCTTCAGTCAGCCACTGCAACCTGCAAACTGACAACTGGTAACTCGCGGACTACGTCCGCGGCTGCCTCCGGCAGCGCGGTGTCCCGAAGCTTCCCGAGATAGGGTACCTGTTCCTGTTTCCGTCCTTGGCGCGCTTCGGATTAGGAATCTGGGGAGCGTCCCTCGCCAGTCCCGGGCCGAGGCATCTCGCTGTCGAGTTGGGCAGTGGCTCGCGACCTGGCGTCGGCGAGCTCGCGCTTGAGTTTCGGTATTACCCCTAGCATGATGCCCAGAATGCCGCCAATTATTGGGCCAGCGCCAGTCAGAAGATTCCACCAGAGCACCGGGCTCCTTTCGTCATTGCCGAACGCAGCCGTGGCGAGCTGCAGCAAGAGCAGCGAGAGAACCGTGGCCGCTGCAAGCAATAGCACGGCGCGCAGTATTGCACGTATCCAAGCCTTAGTGCGGAGATGGCCTGCTCGTTCGTCCACGGTCTTCATGCGGAGTTCGGCGTATCCACCCCGCCACTCTGTGGCTTCGTCGGCTCTGCTTTTGACCATAGACTGTGCGCTGGCAAGCTCCTGAGTGAACGTTAGTCTGTCGGCCTGGAACCCTCGTTGTATCGCTAGCCGGACCTCCGGGTCGTCCGCTGGTCTACCGGACAAACGAGCCTTGCAGATGGTAGTGGCGAGCTCTTCTACTCGCTCGTCCGCCAGACCAGCAGCTCGTTCCTCTATGTCTAGCAACCAAGCGAGGTCTTCAAGCGTGTATGATCCTGACCCTGGTTCGAATTGCATGCTGAGCATCCTCGCCATCAAAGGTGCAAAGGCCGCGGGATTGGACCCGATACCAGAATAGTCTACTGCGAGGATCTGCAACAGCGCGTCGAGCGAAACAGTCAGGGGCATCTCGTGCGGCCCTGAGGAATCACGCCCATACTCGCAGAGTGCGTGATCGAGCGTGAGTATGTAACAGACGCGGCCAGTCTGCCTTATGTGCCTGCCGACGTGGATAAGTGCGGCGTCGTGTTTGGTGGGTTCAACTCGTTTGCGCCTGTGTCTCAGTTTGAGCCAGTAGCTCTGTATGCCGGCCTTGAGTGCTTCATCGGCCTCGCCTGCGGCCGCTGTGGCGGCCACGTCGGGCGTGTCGAGTTCCTCCAGACTGGCGGACTCCCCAATCTGCTCGGGCAGTTTGGTCAGGTCGTCAAAGAAAGTCTCATAGTCCCCCACGACTTGGCAGTGTCTAGCACGTGCGGTTGCGATCCAGTCGTCCTTTGCGCCTGCGACAACTGCGGGCGAGAATGAGCGGACAACCCGGATCGTTCTATCCCTAGCACTAGACAGGGCCCTTATGTATTCCTGCCTCGTTCGGAATGTGTAGCGTAGCTCAACTCCGATTGACGCGAGCGCGGTCCCTAGTGCCGTCAGCGAGCTGGCTAGCCGATGTCGTTCCAGCTGCGCCGCGAACAGCACGTTGGTATCAAGTAGCAGTACTGAGTCTCTGACTAGGCTGAGAGTCAGCGGGTCGGCCGAGATGTTCGCTGCTACCAGACGTGAAGCGAACATCGCCATAGCTGCGCAGTACAGCTCTTCGGAGTCCTCGGGATTGGAGCTGGAGAGGAGCGCCTCGAAACCAGACACCAGAGCGTGCATCTCGTTCTCAAGCTTGCACCGGGTGGCGCTGGGACGCAAGGCGGCTTCCAGGTTGGATGGTAGCTTCGAACGAGGGGTCACGCCCTTGTATTTCGCAGATACCCATCTGTCTGCGTAGGCACCGAAGAAGTCCGCGCACGCTTGATGGTGCCATTCCATGAGCTTGTCAGCCTGGATCCTGGTAGGGTAGTGGCGCTCCAAGACGGTGCGAGCTCGGTTGGCTGAGCGAGCTATGTCCGACTGCACTCGAGACACACCGTCCGGAGTTAGTACCCATCGCCCATCTTCGTGAGTTGCGGTACCCTTCGACAGCAGGTAGGACAGGCCTCTTTCGACGGCGGGAAGCGGGATCTTCCGCACGCCCAGCACTGTGGCGATATCGCCTGCAAGGCCGCGAGGATACTGTGATGTGTTGCCACCCGAGTACAGGGCCTTCGCGCACAGTTGTGCATATGCAATGTCCCGATAGGGCTCAGACCCAGGAGAGTACTTCAGATTCACGACCACTAGGTCCCTGAGCGGCATCCGAGGTGATCCCGTTGTCTTCATGACTGCAAGGGTGGGCGAGCCTCAACCTCTTCCAGACCCTGCTTCATCTTCCTGAGATAGTCGTCAGGCAGCATGACCGGATGCCAGCGGTTGGGTTTCGGAGTCGGCACGGGCCATCATGGTCAATCAGCCTGTCGCCGACGGTAGGACTCTAGATCTTTCTCGGTGACCTCGTCGGGTGGTACGAGTTTGTAGTGCCTCTCGCTGGCGATTCTGACGCCGTCTTCACTTTGCTCAAACTCGAAGAGCGCAATGACGTCGTCCGCCATGAACTGTGCGGCTATCGGGCGGCAAATCAGTGACGGGAACTTCTGGGCGCACACCGCAAAGTCCTGCTCTATCTGCACGACATTCAGTCGGTCCGAGCCGCCTTTGGCCTGAACGGGGAATACATAGTGGGCACCTTTCTTGTCCACGCCCACGTATATCTCGTCGGTCTCCACTTGGCCAATTCCCTGGATGGCCGTCCGCAGGTGATTTTGCAAGGAGTAACAGGTCACGCCCGAGAAGATGTCGACGAGGCGGTTGTAGCGCACGCGCGCGAGCAGAGCCTGTTCGTCATTGAATGCATACTTGGCGACGACGCCGGGCGTGCAGTCGGGCACTTTGGTTATCGCCATACTTGCATTCGGGGCAATCGGGCACTCCGCGACCAGGGCGAATCGGTACTTGGCCCGGCCCGTGGGACGGATGATCCATGCCTTGCCAGTGCCAGCCTTGTCTTGGACTGCGGCGGGAAGGGTCGACCGGTACCTGAAGCTGTAGATCACGTCGCCGAGGTTCTTCGGCACCGCGACGCCAAGCTTGCGTCCCGCCTTGACAAGGTCCTGACGCTCGAAGTCGACGGCGACCATTCCCGGCTTGTACTTCGCCAGGAAGATGTGCTCGATGATGGTGGAGTAGTTGTTTCCTTCTCTCACAGTCGGCCTCCTTGAGTCAAATTGCCAGCCCGGCCACTCTAGCACGACTACTTCTTCTCGCAGTTGCTCGCCCGTGGCCGTTGCGAGCCTCTTCCGGAACAGGTCCACACTCTCGACGCGGAAGCCCAGAGACGATGCGATATCCGCCAGCACCTCTCCGGTGCGTATCATCACTCTGAGATACGAGGCTTGGTCTCCTACAACGTACGCGAGGTGGGCACCCGGCCTGAGCACGGAACGGAGACTACTCAGGTGGCGCGTCATGCCTCCGAAATAGAGCTTGGTGACACGCGCGTACAGCCGCTCGAACCCGGACGTTTTGCCGAGTTCTTCTCGTCGTTTCTCGATTGCCGAAGCGAGGCTTAGCACGTCCTCGTTGTCCTCGACCAGGGCGTCATCGCGGTCGCTCTTGTAGACGCCGCGCGTGTTTGACTTCACAAGCGCCTGCTTCAGAGCGCGCAGGTCGCTCTTGGTCTTTGTGAAACCAAGGAGCACGGATTCGAGCCGCGTCGTGCGCGTATAGTCTTTCTCGTTTGGATAAGGCGGAGACGTAATCACCACGTCTACTGACAGCGGCGGCAGCAGGTCACCTACCTCCCTGGAGTCCGCTTCCAAGACTCTGGCCGGCACGGCTGCGTTAGAGCGTAGCAGTCGGATGTCGTCGGCCATGGCGCGCACATTGTCGCGCCACAGTCTGCCTACTGCCGCGTCCTGCTTTGCAGGCCCGACTCCAACCTCGGGGCCAAAGGCCAGGTTGCTCGCGCCGAACACGATGGTCTTGGCAAGAGCAAGGCGGGCGTGGTCGAAGCATGGCGATTCCTTGCGACGGTTCACAGCTTCAAGCAGCAGGAGCGTGCGATGCAGCGGAAGCGGGCTCATCGATCCGCGCAGGAGCAGCGCTGCCTGTTCCTCGGGCAGGCGTCTCAACCGATTCTGATCAACGGGTTCGGCAAAGAGAGGGAGTCCGGCGGTGTCGCGAATGCCCTCCTCGGCCAGAGCACGGTCGGTTTCGTCGCAGACCTCGTCGGCGAGACGCAGGAGGTCGTCCGGGTCTATCGACCAGTCCAGCTTGGTACGGGAAGCGAAGCAGACAATCGGGTTGGCCTCGATGCCGACGCTTGGTATCTTCCGTTTCTTGCATTCGACAAGGACGGTGCCGGTTCCGCAGAATGGGTCCAGCACAAGTGTCGACGACCCGGCTTGAAAGCGGGTCAGGTATTCCTGGACAAGGTGCGGCGGGAATGAGAGCACGAATCGATACCAATCGTGTACCGCGCGGTCGCTGGGGAGAATGCGATTGGTCCTGACAAGTTTTGGCGCTACAGCAAGCATACCGGCAAGAGTGGTCTGGCGTCATCACATGGCGATGCGCCGAAGCCTGCAATACGGCGCAAGATGTCGATGTTGTCCCCGTAGTACAGCAGGTTGGGCTGATTCCCGTTGGGCATGGTCCGTCAGGATAACCCTTGTTGGCCCGCAGTCAAGCCGAGAGGCGCAGTTGCTATCCGGTTCGGCGGGCGGTTCGGAGCGAATGCGGTCGTCAGTTTGTTAGCCCGCACGGTCAGAAGCACCTTCACCGGCACGGTCACAAGCACCTTCACCGGCACGGTCACAGACACCTTCACCGGCACGGTCACAGGCACCTTCACCGGCACGGTCACAGG
>DDXO01000063.1 GCA_002347155.1 Caldifarciminota bacterium UBA2258 | reverse complement strand
GCAGTATGGGACCGTGGAACTCACCGTACACGACGTATCGGGCCGGCTCGTTCGGCGGTTGGAATACGGTCCTCGTCAAAGGGGCATTCACACCGTGCGCTGGAGCGGCACGGATGGCCTCGGGCGCGCGGTCCCCGCCGGCGTGTACTTCGTTCGGTTTTCTGCAAGCGGCAAAGTCTCGACTGGACGCGNNTTCCATCCGGTCCCTATGCCGGGTTTGACGGTCGTGTCGTCTGCTGCGACAGCGACCACGATTCCCTACCCGAGATGTTCTTCTACACCGGCACGATACACCCGACTGACCCGCTCAGGCACGAAGTCTGGGAGCATCAGGGCTGGAATCGGTTCTCGCTTGTCTTCGCCGACACCGGCGAATACCCGGAGCCTCCTGGAATCACGACCGGCAATGCCATTCCCTTCGCGGCCGGGGACATCGACAATGACGGCCTGACTGACATCGTGTGCATCACGGTTGAACCCGACTCCTCTAATCCTAACATTGTCTACGTCGTCGTCATAACCATCGAGAGCCCCGACAGCTTCAGCTATCCCTGCTCGCTTTCTTGGTTCTACCGGTGCGGCAACAACTTCGCAATACCCTTTCTCACCTGTTATCTGCCAGACATGGATGGGGACGGTCGCAAGGAGATACTCAGCGCCACGCCCGGTCTTGGGACTTGCATCTGGGAGAACACAGGCAACGATCAGAATCAACTCGTGTGGCGCGATATCACGCATGCATTCAGCAGCATGACCGTCGGCGACTTCGACATGGACGGAGAGATGAACTTCGCCTCTGCCTCAGCTGGTAGCAGCGGAATCACGTCCGTCTGGGAGTGCACGGGCGACGACCAGTATCAGATCGTGTATCAGGACACGGTTCGGCAGCCGAACGGGGTCGACGCGTTCATGACCAACGACATCGATGGTAACGGTTTCCCGGAGTTCTACGTGGCATTCGAAAACGTCCCGCGCGGGAAGATATACCTATACATGTGGCAGGCCAACGAGATAGGGACCGATGTTTACCACCGTACGCTCTTGGACTCGGTCGGCTTCTCTGGTACCATGTGGGGCCGAATCAGCGAGTGCGGCGACATCGACGGCGACGGGATTGACGAGCTCATCTGGACCACGCCCGACGTCATCAAGGTGTACAAGGCAGTCGGCGACAACGACCTGAAAGAGGTCTGGCGCTGGAACAATGACCACGGCGGGTTCAGGTCCTTGGTCAGCACGGTGTATGACATCAACAACGACGGCTACAATGAGCTGATTACGGCGGGCAACGCGAAGATATCCATCTTCGAGATTGTTGCTGTTGACCTCCTGTCCCCGAACCGCGGCACGTACAATGTCGGCGATACGATTCCAATCCGCTGGGTCACTCACTCGCCGCCGCGCTGCGACTCGCTGTCGCTATTCCTGCGGCGCGGCATCACACCCTCACCCTTCCCTCCCCCTCAAAGCGGAGGGAATGAAAGGGAGGGGGAGCTGATCGACTCCAGGGGACTGCCACCGCTTTCGGCCGAGGAAAACGGTGGCTGTACCCAGTCCGACTGGGAGGATGCATCTGGGAGAACACGGGCAACAATCAGAATGAGCTTGTGTGGCAAGACGCGGTTCACGACGGCTATCGCCTCGCCTTCGGCGACTTCGATATGGACGGCAAGATGAACTTCGCTTCCGCCTCGCTGGGGAGCGACGGAACAATGTCCGTCTGGGAGTGCACCGGTGATAACCAGTATGAGGTAGTATACCAGGATGCAGTCGGGCAGCCGAACGGGGCGGATGTGTTCATGACCAATGACATCGACGGGGACGGTTTGCCGGAGTTCTACGTGGCTTACGAGAACGTCCCGCGCGGGAAGATGTACCTGTACATGTGGGAAGCATACCAGGCCGGGACCGACTCTTACCGCCGCACCCTGGCGGATTCGGTTGGCTTCTCTGGTACCATGTGGGGCCGAATCAGCGAGTGCGGCGACATCGACGGCGACGGGATTGACGAGCTCATCTGGACCACGCCGGACGTCATCAAGGTGTACAAGGCAGTCGGCGACAACGACCTGAAAGAGGTCTGGCGCTGGAACAATGACCACGGTGGGTTCCGGTCGCTCGTCAGCACGGTGTATGACATCAACAACGACGGCTACAATGAACTGATTACCGCCGGCAACGCCAAGATATCCATCTTCGAGATTGTTGCTGTTGACCTCCTGTCCCCGAACCGCGGCACGTACAATGTCGGAGATACGATTCCAATCCGCTGGGCCACGCATTCGCCGCCGCGCTGCGACTCGCTGTCGCTATTCCTCAGGCGTGACTCCGTGTGGAATCTGGATACCATTGCGACCGGCCTGCCGGGAACCGACACCATCTATCGTTGGGTCGTGCCCGAAGACGTGCCCGATACCGCCCGCGTGGTTGTGATAGCCTACGGGCCCGGCTGGCAATTCGACATGTCCGACAGCGCCATCACCTTCACCAGCGGCGGAGTGGCGGAAGGCACCAGTAACATCCCGCAGCAATGGTCCCTCTCGGTTAGTCCCAACCCAGCCCGCGGCGCATTCACGGTGAGGTACGACGTGCCGGGAAAATGGGGACTGTACCGCGCCGAGTCCGACGCAGGCGCTCCGAGGGACTGTCCCCATTTTCCAGTCCCCGTCAGGATTGGCATCTACGACGCGGGCGGGAGGCTGGTGCGCTCTCTATGCGAAGGCGAAGTAGCACCGGGCCGCTACGAAACCAGAATCCACTCCGGCGTGCTCCCGGCCGGAATCTACTTCCTGCGTCTCGACACGCCGGGCTTCCGGTCGGTGAAGAAGGCGGTCGTCGCGCGCTAGGGCGCGAGGAGAAGTAGGCAGCAGACAGCATACAGCATACAGGTCGGGGGCGGGCGAGAGCCTGCCCCTGCGGCTTGCCAGCGGGCACAAGAGACGTACCGGACGTCGTCTATAGGTAGTGGTCAGGCCGTTTCCTACCACAATTCTGTCGCCCACTCCACGGTCCAGGGGCCGCCTGGGGGGTAGCTTCTGCCGACGCAGCGCGAGGTGCGACAAGGCTAGCAACTGCGCGTACTTCGACTCAAGCATCGAGTCGAACAACGCCGCTAACATCTGCCGGAACAGCGACGGGTACGACCGAGAATTCAGGTTGAGGTTAAGGTTGAGGTTGAGGCCGAAGTTCAGGTTGAGGTTCAACTCAGGACACAGCTCACGACACACCTGCCGACACAGCTCGCCATACAGCTCGCGACACGTCTGCGGGTACTTCCTGAGGAACGACGAATCGTACTTCGCGAGACCAAACGCCGCGTGCAATGAATGACCGAGGCTCAGGTCAAGGTTAAGATTCAGCGCGGGATTCAGTTGCCGACGCACTTGCCGACGCAGCGCGCTGCGCGGTGAAAGGTCCATTGGCCGACGCGTCCCGACGAGCAATGGGAGGTGTTCTGACCGGCCGAATCAGAGGTAGAGGTTGAGGTTGGCTTCGCCCCTGTAGGAACAGTGGAGGTTGAGGTTGAGGCGCGAACATCCATCCGTGGTTCACTTCGGGAATCTGCGGATGGTCCTGAGAGACCTTCCGATTCGCTCCGCTCGTGTGGCTTCGCCACCGTAGGAACGAGCAGGGCGACGCCGGGCGTCGTCTGCGAAGTCTGCGGATGGCCTGCGGATGGGCTTGGGAAACGATCCGACTTTCCTCTTGACTTGGGTCACAATCCCAATTCCCCGGCGGAATTGGGTTATGTCCCGCGTCGCGGACATGTCCCTGCGCGGTCCTAGCCGTTGACATATGCCAACGCTGCTATATCATCACACGCCATGAATGAGAGGTTCCCCCAACTGGCAGACCTGAGTCGTGACGAGCTGATTGGCCTGATTGAGGATTCGGCGAAGAACTGGCTCGCACACGACGGCCTGTGGTTCCAGGCAGTTGAACGAGCCTACGGCATCGAGGCCGCGATGAAGGCCGATGCCGAAGCCTGGCGCGTATTCACTACCATCGAGGCAAAGCGTATTATGGCCCGGCACGGTATCCCGCCCGGCGGCGGAGTCCCGGCGCTGGTCAAAGCTCTTTCTCTCCGGCTTTATGCCTTCCTGAACGTGCAGGAGACGATTGAGCAGTCCGACAACCGCGTCGTGTTCAGAATGCGGGATTGCCGGGTGCAGTCGGCACGCAAGCGGAAGGGTCTGCCGGATTTCCCCTGCAAGCCGGTCGGACTGGTCGAGTACGAGTGGTTTGCGAGGACCATTGACCCGAGAATCGAGACGCGCTGTATCTGCTGCCCGCCGGACAAGCATCCGGATGATGTCTGGTGCGCGTGGGAATTCAAGCTTGGGACAGAATGACGAAGGACGAGTTCCGAATGTCGAATGACCGGAAACCGACCATGAACGAGACGCCCGAGCACGAGCGGCCAAGGGAGCGGCTCGTGAAGGTCGGGGCGGCGAATCTCTCCGAGGTGGAGCTGCTCTCGATTATCATAAGCCGCGGCACCAGAGGGATGCCGGTTCGGGACATTGCCCAACAACTCGTGAACCAGTTCCATTCCGTGGCCGAGGTAGGAAGGGCGAGCGTGGAGGAGTTGATGCGCGTGCCCGGCATCGGCAAGGCCAAGGCTTGCCAGATAGTGGCCGCGTTCGAGCTGGCCCGCCGCAGCGACGATACGCCCTATGTGAAGGAGCGGGCCGACCTGTCCGACCCCAAGGAGGTGGCACGGCGCGCGCGCGCGAACGTGAAGGACTGGCGCAAGGAGTGCTTTCTGACTTTCTACGTCGACTCGCGTAACCGGCATATGGGCGGTGATGAGGTGTCAGTTGGCAGCCTGGATACGACGCTTGCGCATCCCCGCGAGGTCTTCGAGCGGGCAATCCGGGCCGGGGCCGCGGGTGTTATCGTCGTCCACAACCACCCATCCGGCGACCCGACTCCGTCAGACGATGACATACGTTTGACGCGCCGCTTGACCGAAGCGGGCAAGATTCTGGGCATCCGGCTGCTTGACCACGTGGTGGTCTGCCGCGACAGCCACTACAGTTTCCGCAGTCACGCTCTCGTGTAGGACTGAGGAATGAGGAATGAGGACTGAGGACTGAGGAGCAGGATGGAGGACATCAGGAGGAAGCCGAGCGAGGGTGGTGCGGCAATTGACAAGGTCGGGGTGAAGAACCTCAGCTACCCGATTGTCCTGCTCGACAAGGCGCGGCGCAAGCAGCATACCGTCGCCCGTATCAGCATGTATGTTGACCTGCCCCGGGAGCATCGCGGGACCTACATGGGCAGGTTCGTCCGGATACTCAGCCGATACCACAGCGAAATCGACCTGCACAAGGTCGGTGCGATCCTCCGTGACATGAGAAAGGAGCTCGAGGCGGACTCGGCGCACCTCGAGATGGAGTTCCCGTACTTCATCGAGAAGACCGCGCCCGTCTCAGGAGTTCGCGGCCTGATGGATTACCGCTGCCGGGTAGTGGCTCAACTCAGCGACCGGTTCCGGCTGAGGCTCGGGGTCGTGGTGCCGGTCGCGACGGTATGCCCCTGCTCCAAAGAGATGGTGGAGGCGGGTGCGCATAACCAGCGGGCCGAGATCGCCGTCACCGTCGAATTCCGGGGGTTCCTGTGGCTGGAAGACCTCATTGACCTGGTCGAGGACTGCGGTTCGAGCGAGGTCTACTCGCTGCTTGAGCGCGAGGATGAGCAACACGTGACGACGCGGGCGCTTGAGAACCCGGCGTTTGTCGAAGATGTCGTTCGGAAGGTGGCAAGACGGCTCGACGAGCATCCGCTCGTGACCGGCTATGAGGTCGCGGTCGAGAGCTTCGAGTCCATCCACCATCATGATGCGTATGCGTATATCTGCCGCGTCCCGAATGCGGGAGACTCTCAGAAGACCGGAGGTGGCTGGTGAGAACGCTGGTCGTGAACTGCTATCGCGAGAATGCCGAGAAGAAGATTAAGGGCTACGTCGCGCAGGTGGAGCGTTTCACGGACGCAGTCGAGGTGCCGTGGGGAGTGCTCGAGCGGGCCTACGACATGGGTACCTTCGGCGCGGTAGTCATATCGGGCTCGCAGTGGCTGCTGTCAAAGGAGGCGCCGCCCGCGTCGCTGGTCGAGTTCGTGCGCAGCCTGAAGGTGCCTGCACTCGGTATTTGCTTCGGCCATCAGCTCTTTGCCCGGGTGTTCGGCGCGCAGGTGCTGTCCGGCGAGTTGATAGAGCGAGACGAGACCATTATCATCTCCGAGTCGGGGCCCCTCTTTCAAGGGATGGAACCGGAAATGGAGTTCCTCGAGAGTCACCGCGAGTACGTCATCGCCGAGCCGGTTGAGCGGGCCGGGTGGCACGTGATTGCCCGGTCAACATCATGCCCGGTTGAGGCTATGCACCACCGGACGCTGCCGCTCTACGGCGTTCAGTTCCACCCGGAGCGGTCAGGCGTTAACGGCGATAAGCTGTTCGACAACTTCTACAACCAGATAGTCTTTCCGTCCGTCAAGGGAACCTACCAGCACCCGCGCGGCCGGACGTACCGCTAGAAGAACAGAACAACCGACCGTCCGTCTGCGCAGCGACAGCCGCTTGGGCGGCCGTCCCCGGCCGTTGTTCTGAGTTCCTGTGGGTCAGAAAGTCCGTCCGACCTGGAAGTGCGGTTCCCAGCCCGGATTGTCCTTGTCGAATCCGTAGCCGAGGTCGAACCCGATGAGCCCGAGCATCGGGATTTCAAGCCTGACCCCGACTCCGGCGCCTCGCTTCAAGTCGGAGAAGCTGAACTGGTCAATCGAGTTCCAGGCGTTGCCGGCATCGCCGAACGCGAGGAAGGAGAGCTGGTGCGAAAGCCGGAGTCGGTATTCGAGCGTGAAGATGGCCTCGGCCCGTCCGCCGATGACATAGCCTGATGACTTCGGACCGATGGAGTTCTCGCCGTAGCCGCGGATGCCGTCCACGCCGGTGCCGCCGGGCGTGAAGCGCTCGTAGACCGGGATTCGGTCATTGCCGGTGAAGCCCGTGATGTAGCCGAGCCGCGTCCGCCCCATCAGGCCGAACTTCCAGAAGAGCGGGAAGTACTGGCTCATGTCGAAGACGTGGCGATGGAATCTGATGTCGCCTACCGACAGGTCGAACTGGTAGGTGGTCGAAGAGCCGGTCAGCGCGTTGTAGATGTAGTCGCGCGAGTCCCGAGTGAAGGTGATGCTCGGCCGGAATGCGGTCTTGTGCGTCGTGTCTCCGTAGATGCTGAACAAAGTGTCGTTCTGTTTGTAGCTGGAACTGATGGACGTCGGCGGGACGTAGGCGTCGATGACGCGCAGGGCGAGGTAGGCGCGGGTGTAGTCGAGGGGCAGAGGCCGGGAGAACGACAGTCCGCCGCCGATCTGCTGTTTGTCGTAGTAGTCGTAGGTGTACGTGTAGTAGGAGACATCGGCGCCCGCCGAGAGCGGCCGGTCGAAGAGCCAGGGTTCGGTGAACCCGAGCTGGACGTTGGTCTTCTTGCTGCCCCGTTCGAGCTTGACGTTCGCGCTCTGGCCCCGGCCGAAGAGGTTCGGCTGCTGGAGTTCGACATAGCCGGTGATGCCGTCGGTTCCCGAATAGGTGATTCCCGCGCCGACGGTGCCGAAGAAGGACTTCTCTTTGACTTTGTAGATGAGGTCGATGTCGGCGGCGGTGTCGGCCCGGCGGTAGTCGAGGGTGACGTCGTCGAAGAACCCGAGATTGAAGATGTCGCGTTGCGAGCGCATGACCTCGGAGCGGCGGAAGGTGTAGCCGGGGAGCGAGCTGATCTCGCGGCGGATGACGTTGTCGTGGGTCTGTTCATTGCCTTCGATTCTTACCAGGCGGATGGTCGCGGGCGAACCCTCGGTTATCTGGTAGGTTATGTCCACCGTGTCCGAACGGACATTCTCGACCGGCGAGACCTGCGCGTAGATGTAGCCCTCCTCGGAATAGGCTGAGAACAGGTCCTGAAGGGTCGACTGAGCGTGTTTGGTGTTGTACGGTTCGCCGGAACGGTAGCGGATGAGCTTCCGGAGGTCGGCTTCCTTCATCACGGAGTCGCCGACGATGCTGACGTCACCGAAGAAGTACCTGGTTCCTTCCGAAACGTTGATGGTGATGCTGGCCCAGCCTTGGTTGAACTCCATGTCGTAGTCGAGCACCCTGGCGTCGATGAACCCGCGCTGTTTGTAGAAATCGACGATGCGGTCGAGGTCCTTGATGAACTCGTCTTCTTTGAGGTCGCCTTTTCGGTACCATTCTTTCTGCCGGTTGGTCAGCTTGATTTCAATCTGCTCATCGGTGAAGTGGTCGTTGCCGAGGATTTCGATGTCGCGGATTCGCACCGGGTCGCCCTCGTCGATCTTGTAGGTCAGCGTGACCTGGTTGAGTGTATCGGGCCGAGAAGTCTCGTGGTAGACCTTCACCAGCAGGAACCCCTTCTCTTTGTAGAGCTTCAGGATTTCCTGTTCCCAGTCGAATACCTTCTTGTCGGTCAGAATCTCGCCTTCCTTGGTCTTGACCTTGGCGTCAAGGTCCTTCTTGCGGACTCGACGGTAGCCCTCGAAATTCACCGACTTGAGCTTTGGGAACTCGGTGACTGCAAAGGTGACCCGCACCCCGTCGGCAATCCGAGAGGTTTCCGCCTCGACCTGGGAGAAGAGCCCGAGTCCGTAGACCCGGCGGATCGCATCCTCAAGGGCGATGCGCAAGCCGCTCGGCGTCAGCGCCTGGCCGCGGTTGAGGCCGGCGGTGCGGACGATGAGCGCAGTGTCGGCGGTTTGAGAACGGGCCGAAACGCCGAGCAGGACGACCTTGCTGGTATCGGTCTGGCCCGGCTGGGCCAGCAGCAGGGCGGCGAGCAGCGCTATCACTGCTTCAGCGCCGGCGCCGGCTCGGTCACTTTCTCGGCAAAGACCAGCCGGTCGCCGTCGCGGTCAACCAGGATGACTGCGCTCTCCTTGAATCGGCCCCGGAGCAGCTCCTCGGCCAGCGGGTCTTCGAGCAGCCGGCGCAGGGCGCGTTTGATCGGCCGGGCCCCGAACTGCGGGTCGAAGCCCTCTTGGACGAGGAGTTCTTTGGCATTCGGGGTCAGCTCGACCATCAACCGATGTTCCTTGAGGCGCTCGGACAGGTCGCGGAGCTGGATTTCGACTATCTCTTCCATCTGCTTCCGGTCGAGCGGCCGGAAGACCAGCACTTCATCAACGCGGTTCAGGAACTCGGGGCGGAAGAAGCGCTTGACCTCGGTCATTACCTTGTCGCGGATTGACTCATAGTTGGCGTCGTCCGTGGTGGCGCCGAACCCGAATCCGCTCATGCCCCGGATTTCGGTCGAGGCGATATTCGAGGTCATGATGACGACCGTGTT
>DDXO01000068.1 GCA_002347155.1 Caldifarciminota bacterium UBA2258 | reverse complement strand
GGATAACCGCTGAAGGCATCTAAGCGGGAAGCCCACCCCAAGATTAGGTTTCCCGTGTGACCCCCGCAAGGGGCGTCACCCTGAAGGCTCCTGGTAGACTACCAGGCAATAGGCCACAGGTGGAAGCGCAGTAATGCGTGTAGCCGAGTGGTACTAATCAGCCGTGCGGCTTGAGATTTCGGTCTGCTTCTTCTCCTTATAACATTCTGGAGTCTGATATTCCCGGCGGTGATACCGGAGGGGCCACACCTCTTCCCATTCCGAACAGAGACGTTAAGCCCTCCAGGGCCGATGGTACTGTGCTGGCAACGGCATGGGAGAGTAGGTCGCTGCCGGGTTTTTCTTTTGTCCGCGCCCGGCGCTCCGCCCGTTCGGCGGCGTCGGGTTGCGAGGTTTTTTGCGAGGTTTTTTGTTGACAGGAATATTGGGGGGTCTAGAATAGTAACTGAACACGGCAACTGAAATGCGCAACAGAGCACTGACCGGTTCCACTGGCGGAGTTCCCGCGGGCGTTTCGTTTGCCGGTTCATTCCGAAATCCAAAAAAGAGAGGAGGTGAAACCCAAAAATGAATAAGAAGGGCTTCACACTGATAGAACTTCTAGTCGTCATCCTCATCATCGGCATCCTGCTCGCCCTCATCATCCCGAACTTCGTGCTGTTCCAGGAGCGTGCTCGCCGCACGTCCGTCAAGAACAACATGCACGTCGTCCAGACGTGCCTCGAAGCGTACGCCACCGACCACAGCGGCAACTACCCGAGCGAGGACGCGGACTTCACCGACCCCGAGGACATCTTCTACGCATACTTCCCGGGCGGCGACCCGATCGGAGTCGATGGCGAACCGATCTACGGCAACGCTCCGCTCAACCCCTACACCGGCCAGCGCTACAACTACGAAGACGAGGACCTGCTGTACCTCACTGACGCGCTTGACGAGCAGGGCTACAACGCCAAGGTTCGCAGCGACGACGACGACTGCCCGTACGCCGACCTGCCTGCGGAGAACGAACTCCAGGGCACGATCATGATACTCGGCTACGTTCCGGACACGAACCCGCTGAATATCGTGCAGGAGTACGGCATCTGCGGCTACGGCCGTGACATCTCGAACCCGATGTTCGACCGCGACGAAGTGAACGAAGAGTTTATCTACTTCGTGCTCCACAACTAGCGTTCGGACGACGGCAACTGGGCGGGGCCTTCCGGCCCCGCCCTTTATTCTTGCCGACCGGCGTCGGGTTCGGCCAGCTTGACACCGTTGCGTCCCCTTCTATAATCGCTCTGCATGTCGAGTCTGCCCGAACCGGTAGTCAGTGTCACCCGCCTGAGCAAGGTCTATCACTCCGGGTTCCGCATGAAGCGGATCCGGGCGCTCGAGGACATCAGCCTGGAAGTGGAAAAGGGCGAGATTTTCGGATTCCTCGGTCCGAACGGAGCCGGCAAGACGACGCTCATCAAGATCCTGATGGGGCTGACGGAACCTACGTCCGGTACGGCGCAGGTCTTCGGTCGGCCGCCCCGCGATGCGAAGGCGAAGGCGAGGCTGGGCTTCCTGCCGGAGTCGCCGTACTTCTACGACCACCTCACGGCCAGAGAGTTTCTCGGTCTGGCCGCCAAGCTGTCCGGAGTACAGAAGTCGGAGGCAGCGGGCCGCGTCACCGGGCAACTGCGCCTGCTTCGCATGGAGAACGCGGCCGACGTCCAGATGCGGGGCTTCTCGCGCGGCATGCTGCAGCGGATGGGAATCGCGCAGGCGCTCGTGGCCGACCCCGAACTTGTCGTGCTGGACGAGCCCATGGGCGGGCTTGATCCGATCGGCCGTAAGGAGTTCCGCGACATCATCGTCGACCTGCGCGACCGGGGCAAGACCGTCTTCTTCTCTACCCACATCCTGTCGGACGTGGAGATGATCTGCGACCGCGTCGGCATCGTCATCGCGGGCCGCATGGTCGAGGTAGGCCGGCTGAGGGAGATACTGACCGGCGATGTGGAGTCGATCGAAGTGACGGTCAGGGGCGTGACCGGCAAGACGCAGAAAATCCTGGAACGCGTGTCGCAGCACTCGCTCAAGTCCGGGGACGAGCTATTGCTCACGGTCAGGAGCGAGGAGGAGGTCGACCGGATCATGGCCATCAGCCGGGAGGTCGGCGGAATCCGCGTGGTGGGAATCGTGCCCCACCGCCGGACGCTGGAGGATTTCTTCATGGCGCACGTCGCGAAGGCCGGGGGTACCCGTGATTGACCGCATATCCGGGATTGCGCTGAACACGTTCCGCGAATCGATACGCGACAAGGTGCTCGTCACCCTGATTGTCTTCGCGGTGGTGGTCATGGGCAGCTCGCGGGTGATCCAGCCGCTGGCGCTCGGCGAGGAAGCCAAGATCATCAAGGACATCGGGCTGTCCGCGATTACCTTGTTCTGCGTGCTGATATCAATCCTGGTCGGCGGCCGGATCGTCTATCGGGAGGTTGAGAAACGGACCATCTACATCATGCTCGCCAAACCGGTCCGGCGCTGGGAGTTTATCGTCGGCAAGTACCTGGGGCTGATGACGGTTCTGGTCGTGAGCCTGGTGGTGATGACCGCGGCCTTCTATGTGATTCTGCTCGTCCTGGGGGTCGGAGCACCGCTCTACCTGCTGCTGGCAGTCCTGATGACGCTGTTCGAGCTTGCCATCCTGACTGCGGTCGCCGTGCTGTTTTCCAGCTTCTCCACCCCGATTACGGGCGCGGTGTTCACGTTCGCCGTGTACTTCGTAGGCCACATGTCGCGGGACTTGAAGCTGCTGGCGGCGATCAGCCCGTCGCCGGTCGTCAAGGCGGTCAGCTACTTCAGCTATTATGTCCTGCCCAACCTGGCCAATTTCAACATCCGGCCGGAAGTCGTCTACGGCGTGCCGCTGGGTCCGTCCGCGCTGCTGCTGCCCGGGCTGTACGCGCTGGTCTACACGGCGACCGTGCTCCTGATTTCCACCGCGATCTTCAACCGCAGGGAGTTCTAGTCCGGTGCTGACCGAGGTCACGCCGCGACCCCGTGCGCCCGGGCGCGCGGGGTCGCTGGCCGGCATCCTGCCCGCGGTTCTCATCGTGTGGGGGTTTGTCGGCGTCTACCTGCTCCAGCTTTCGATCGACCGGGCCGGCGAGGACCGCGCGCGGGAGAAGGCAGTCGAGGAGATGGCATACTTCCCGTCCGGCCGGTTCGCCCGCCAGGCCGCGATCGAGTTCCAGAGTCTTGCCGCCGATGTCGTCTGGCTTCGCGGAATCCAGTACTACGGTTACCACCTGATGTCCGACCGGAAGTACGAATGGCTCGGCCACGTGTTCGACATCCTCACGTCCCTTGACCCGAGGTTCATCGGCGCGTACCACTTCGGGGCCATAACCCTGGCGTGGGACGCAGGCAAGCCGCATGAGGCCATCGACTTCCTCATTCGTGGGATGAAGGCCAACCCGCTGAGCTGGCAGATTCCGTTCGACGCCGGCTTCATCTCCTACATGCTGCTGCGTGACTACGGCCGGGCGAGCGTCTTCTTCGAGGTGGCGTCGAAGATGCCCAACGCCTGGTTCATCCTCGGCCGCTGGGCGGCAATTGCCAAGGCCAAGGCCGGTGACTTCCAGACGGCGCGCGAGATGTGGCTGGACATACTGAAAGGCACCGAGAACCGGGCGCTGAAGGCCCTGGTCGTCCGGCAGCTCAAGAACCTCGACCTGTCCGAGGCGACGGACCGCCTGCAGAAGGCGGTACACGGCTTCCAGGAGGACCGCGGGCGGCTGCCGGCAGACTGGAATGAGTTGCTGGCCGCGGGGTATATAGAACAGATGCCGGCGGAGCCGTACGGCGGCCGTTTCTATCTCAAGGACGGCAAAGTGCTTACGACAACCCCGCCCGGCCAGCGGGAGTAGGAGCGGCCGTTCTTGACATCCCTGCATTATTGCCCTATAACTGAAGCGAGGAGAAACCATGCGTAACCATAGCAGAGGCTTCACGCTCATAGAGCTGCTCGTTGTTATTCTGATCCTGGGCATCATGATGAGTATGACCATCCCCAGGGTTGCAGGTGTACGTCAGCAGGCCCGCGAGGCCGCCATGAAGATGAACCTTCACAACGTCCAGGTTGTGATTGAGCAATTCCACGCGGAGCAGGGCCACTACGCTGAGGATTTCTACGAAGACGGTTACGGATACTGCTTTCCGGGCGGAGTATTCGACCAGCAGATGGGGACGCTGCCCACGAATCCCTGGACCGGGCGGCAGATGGACCCGGATGAGTTCAACCCCGAGGACTACGAGAAAGAGGCCGACCTGAGCGACAACACCGAAGGCGGGCCCAATGACCAGTACGACTACCAGACGGGTGAAATCGTCTATGGCGTCTGGACGCCGGACGGCGCAGACTACCCGGCGGGATACGGACTGGTTGGAATCGGCCGGGGCGGAGTGTCGATCCGGTCATTCAACCAGGACGATGAAGCAATCATCTTCCTGCTGCACAGTTAGGGGGTTAATATGCCTCCGTTTTCATGCTTGACACTGCTGCGGCGTGATTCTATAATTCCCGCGGTGTACAGCACTTCACGCAAAGCGCGCGGGTTCACGCTTGTCGAGTTGCTGGTCGTAATATCCGTACTGGGAACTATCCTCGCCTTCTTCGTACCGACAATTGTCGGCCGAGTCACGACCAACGCGCGCAGAGTCGCCACCCTGCAGGAAATGCGGACGCTCCGCGATGCCATCGTCGGTGACCCCGACGTCCGGATGGGCGGCGAAATGGTCATGACCGGGTTCCGCAGCGATATGGGCCGGTACCCGCGCGACCTGATCGAGCTCGCCACCAAAATCACGGATACCGGTGTGTACGTATCACGCGGGTACCCCGGCAAAATGTCTCCGCTGCCGGACTGGGACCCCTACATCAAGAAGGGATGGAATGGCCCCTACGTCCGCGAGGACGGCAACATGGGCTATACCGAAGACGCGTGGGGCACTGATTACCGTTTCGTCGTTGCCGGAGCCGAGACAATGGGGCTCTGGAGCGCCGGCCCGAATCAGCTCTTCTTTCGTGTCGACCCCGGTATCCAGGACAGCGATGACATAGTGGTGATGTTCTGATGACTACCCATATTCATCGGCAAGACCGCGGTGTGACACTGCTCGAGCTACTCGTCGTGTTGATGATTCTCAGCATAGTCCTCACGGCCGCAGTCAGGACCTGGGACGTTACGCTCGAGCGGGGCCGGGCCCAGACCACTGCCCAGAAACTGAACCAGTTGGTGAAAGTCATCGTCGGCGAATCCGACTATATCGTCGCCGGCCAGCGGGCCGACTTCGGGTTTGTCGGCGACGAAGGGCGATTGCCGAGCAGCCTGCAGGAACTCGTGGTCAGACCCGACGGTGACAGCGTCTGGCGCGGGCCGTACATTCGTTCGACCTTCAATCAATCAGCCGACGGATACAGGATTGACGGCTGGGGCGATACCATAATCTACGGGTATCAGGTCTACAAGGTCGGCGAGAGCCTGTGGGTGCGCAGTTATGGCGGACGCGGGGTGGCCGACCGGAGCCGGTGGCAGACACTGAGTTTCCCGTACACTTACGGTGCCCTGACACAGAACGAAGTGCAGGGCACTATTGTGGACATACGCGGTAACCCGCCGCCGCTCGGGGAATACCTGAAGCTGCGAGTCAGGCTCTACTACCCCAAGGGTGGTGTCGTCTTCAACGATGAAAAGAGCGAGGACCCCGCAGTTAGGTTCCAATACTTCAGTATTCCACAGGGTACGCACCGGATTGTGGCGCTGTACTACTGGGGCCTGCCGGGTCCTGAGGTCGATTCGGCAGTACAAGACGTGCCGGTCTACCCCGGAGTCGGTGCCCGCGGCATCGTCATGCGGATACCCAGGGAATGGCCGTGATTTCCAAGGAAGTGTGACGTGAAAGACAGACAAGGTTTTACCCTGATGGAACTGCTGGTGGTGCTCCTCATCATCGGCATCCTGAGCACGGTCGCGCTGCGCACGATTGACGCAACGCGGGACCGCGGGCTCTTCGACCAGACCACGAGCGAAATGAACAAGCTGGTCCATGCGATTGTCGGCAATCCCGACCTGACCTATGACGGACGCCGGGTGGATTTCGGATACTACGGAGACATGGAGAAGCTGCCTGAGAGCTTGAAGGAGCTCGTAGAGAACACCACCGGCAGCCCGTACTGGCGCGGGCCGTACTTCAAAGTGGCGTATGGTGTTGAGGACTCAAGCTACCGGTTTGACGGATGGGGCGGAGAGTACACCTACAACAACTCGCTCGGTTGGATACAGAGCGGCGGCGGCGGCAAATACTCGATGACCGTGAAGGTAGCCGACTCACTGTCGCAGCTCACCGACAACATAATCACCGGTACCATTACCGACATCGACGATGCCCCGCCCGGCAGCAATTCGGCATTGACGCCGCTCACGGTCACGCTGCACTTCAACAACCCTGAGGTCCATGGCGGCGATGGAGACACCACGGCGATAGCGGACGTCGATGGACACTACGAGTTCTCGCTTACTTCCACTACTCCCGGCGGCAGAGTAGGCGTGCCGATCGGCATACACAAGCTGGTCGCGAGATGGGGAACCAAAGACTCGCTCGTACGCTGGGTCACGGTGGTGCCCCGCTCCAAGACGGTGGTCGATTTCAAGTTCCCGGTATCCTTCTGGAAAAAGCTGCGCCTGACGTACCCGGTCACGATTTCCGGTGACAGTCTGGGTTTCCTGATCAAGGTGCTGAACAGCCAGTCGGACAGCGTGACGGTTTCCAACCTCAGGTTCACTTCCGGGTCGGATTCGCTGTACATGAGGAACTTCTATATCGGCTCTGCTCCCCCGCTGTACGCGCCTCCGGGGCTGCCCGGCTGGGGGCCGGGCGGTACGGTTGACTTCTCCCCACCTGTTACAGTCCCGCCGCAGCATACGGTCGAGTTGTTCTTCAATGACTTTCACGTTGACCCTCTTGGAGGCGACGATCCAGTCAAGGTCACCGGTCATACATTTCAGTTTGTGTTCAGTGACGGCTCGGAGATAACCGTCGACATTCCTTGAGCCTAGACATAAGGAGGAATATTGGCAACCGGTAGCGTCTTCGGCAACCTTTTCGGCGGTGGCGGCAAGGGCACGCTCTGCCTGGACATCGGTTCCAATTCGGTGAAGTTCGTGAAGGTGGAGGGCGGCCGCGTTATCGATTACGGCCTGAAGGAAATCGGTGAGGCGTTCGACGTTCCCTCCATCCTGCGCGAACTGGTAAAGGACTACAAACCCGGCGAGGTCTTCAGCTTCGTGTCGGGGCCGTCGGTGAGTCTGCGCCAGGCCCCGTTCCCGAAGATGAACCGCCGCGAGCTCAAGGACGCGATCATGCTCCGGCTCGAGAAGTACTCGCCGTTCACCGTCGACGAGGCGATCCTTGATTTCAAGACCCTGGGCCCGGTGCGCGAAGCCGGGGCGATCAAGGACAACGTAATGGTCGTGGCCGCGCGCAAGGACATCGTCTCCGACCACATCTCGACCCTGCGCAAGGCCGGCCTCGAGCCTTCCGGCATCGGCGTCATCCCCTTCGCCCTGCAGGCGGCGGCGAAGAAGTACGGCAAGGTCCGGCCGGACGAGGCCGTCTGCCTGCTCGACATCGGGGCCGAGTTCACCGACATGGTGTTCATGAAGGGCGAGCGGCTTGACCTCGCCCGGACGATAACGACTGCCGGCAACGCCGTCACCGAAGCGATGACGGTCGCCATCACCACCGAGGAAGGGCAGCTCGCGCTCGACGCCTACGACGCCGAGAACATGAAACGGAAGTACGGGCTGCCGTCCGAGGATTCGGCCGACCGGCTGCCTTCCGGCATCATGGTCAAGCGCCTGGCGACGCTGCAGCGGCCCGCCCTCGAGCGGTTCGTGGCTGAAATCAACCGTTCCATCGACTACTACCGCCGCGAGTTCGGCGAGACGAAGATAGACCGGCTGATGCTCTGCGGCGGCACCGCGGCGATGAAGGGCCTGCGTGAGTACATCCAGACCAGCCTCGGCATAACCACCCAGTTGTTCGACCCGTTCAAGGAGTCCGGGCTCTACAAGAAGGGCACGGCACCGGAGAACGAGTTCGGACACCGGATGGTGACTGCGCTCGGTCTGGCTTTCGACCACACGGCGGTCGACCTGCTGCCGGTCGAGATGAAGACCGGGAAGTTCATCGCCCGGGACATCCGGCTGGCCGTGGTCGGCGGCATACTGTGGGTCGGGGTGCTGATTGTCATCTATATCCTCTTGGCCGGCTGGTCCCAGGCCTCGGCGATGCAGGTCACCAGACTGGAACGGGATTTGAAGGCAACCGAGGATGCGAACAAGGAGTACTTCGCACTCGAGGAACAGGTCAGGGAAATGGAAGCCAAGCAGCGGAGCCTGACCGCGGTCGTCGGCGAGCAGATAATCTCGGTGCCCGTGATGGCCGAAGTCACACACATCGTGCCGGACAACATCCAGCTCAACACCCTGGCCCTTACCGGACAGAAGACGGTGAAGATGACGGGCGTTGTCTCGGCCGATCCGTTCCTGCTCGACATCGACCTCTCCCAGTTCATGATTGACCTCGAACACAGCCCCGGATTTCAGCAGGTTCAGCTCGTGTCCAAGAACCGAAGCTCGCTCCAGGGCGAGGCGGTCCTGGAGTTCGAAATCCAGTGCGTAACGGAGTGAACCATGGCATTACTTGAGAGACGGGTATTGATTATCGGACTGGCGGTCTACGTGGTGCTGGCCGTCGCGGCGGTGTTCCTGCTGTATCAGCCGCGGCTGAAGGACCGGCAGGAAAACTCCGCCCATGCCGTCCAGTTGCAGAGGCAACTCGATGAGACGCGGGCCCGGGTGAAGGGCATCGGCAAGCTCCGTGAGCAGGTAGCCGAGCTACAGCAGGCGAACGCCCAGTTCATCGCGCGGGTCGTGCCACGCTCGCAGATGCTCTCGATGCTGCGGCAGCTCGCCCAGCTCGGTGTCGAACGGAAGGTCCGATTCCTGCAAATCGCCCCGCCTTCACTCGACACGCTCCTCCAGCAAGAGTCCCCGACCGCCCCGCTGCGTACCGTACCGTTTATGGTGACCGTCCAGGGACGCTACATCGACATCGGCCAGTACGTCGAGGGCCTCGACAAGTTCCCGTACTTCGTGCGCGTACCCGACTTTGAGGTCACCGCGCGCGAGGACATCCGTCCCGAAGTCGAGGCCAAGCTGTTGGTCAACCTGGTTGCTTCCAGCCTGGCCACGGGTGGCAAGCTATGAGAAGAATCGTACTCGTTCTGGTGCTGGTCGGAGTGCTTGCCGTTGCCGGCTACATGCTGCTGCGGCCGAGAGGCGCCAAGGCCAGACCGCGGAGCACCACCGCGGTGACAGATACGAGTGAATACGGCAAAACGCAGGGCACGAGCGCCGTCCGTCCGACCGGCAGGCGCACTGCGAGGAGGACAGGCAGGGCAGCCGGCAGACTGAAGGCGAGTACTGCGGCGGAGCGCAAAGCGAAGACGAAGCAGATACGTGATGAGGAGCGCCGCCGCAAGAAGGAGTTGAAGCGTCTGGAGCGGGAGAAGCGGCGGATGCTGACGCGGGCCCGCAGCCGGCGTGGCCGGCGCACGACCCGCAGGGGCCAGACGCTCTACGTGCTCCGGGCGGTCGTCGCCACCGGGAGTGAGAACCACGCGATGGTTGACGGTCGCAGAGTGCAGGTGGGTGACTTCGTGCTCGGGCGGAAGATCGTCGGGATCAGCCCGGATCGTGTTGAGATTGAGGCGTTCGGCAGGCGCAGCACAGTCCGTGTCGGCGAGAGCCTGCTGCCAGCAGGGGTCGCCACGACGAGGCGGAGGTAGGTTGATGCGATTCTATTCTGACAAGGCGTCTGCCGGCATGCTGATGCAGAAAGGGGTATCTTGAGACACAGGATTCTGGTTCTTTTGGGCATAGCCGTGGCGGTGCTGGCGCTCTACACCTTTGCCTTCCGGCCGCAGCCGGAGCTGAGGAACGTGAGCGCGGCGGCGGCCGAGGCGACCGGCGCCAAGGCCAAGGCGGCCGCGCCGGCACCGACGGCCACGGAAACGGCCGCACAGCCTGCAAAAACGACAACCGGCGCGCTGACGCCGAAGGTGCTGCCACCGGAAATCTGGGGCACGGACCCGTTCGTCCGTGACTGGGTCATGGTGAACGAACTGGCTAATCTCAGACTTAAGGCAATCACGCTCGGCGGCGAACGTCCGTACGCGCTGATCAACAACCAGATACTGCAGATAGGGGACGAGATCAGCGGCAAGCGGGTCGCGAAGATCGAGAGTGATAACGTAACACTGGAGCAGGGCGGACGGACGTTCACCTTGCTGCTGGGGGAGTGAAAATATGACCAGGAAAACAGCAATCCCATTCCTTGCAGTCGTCTGCCTCTGCTCGGTGCTGCTTGCGCAGGAGCCCGTCAGTGTCACTGGCGTCGCGGTAGACAAGCTGCTTGAGAATGTCCGCGTAACCGTCGTCTGCACCGGAAATCCCAACGTGAGTTCGTTTGTCACCGACGACCCGCCGGCCCTGGTGGTCGACATCATGGGTGCGGAGTCGAAGCTGAAGCAGAACCGGGTCGAGTCGTCCTACTACCCGGTGACGAACGTGACCGTGGAGCCGAGCGAGGCGGCTTCAGGGTTGCGGCTGAGGGTCGGGCTGCGCGAACCGGTCCAGCACAAGGTCACGGTCGAGAACGGACTCGTGGTCATCGACCTGGACATCCATCCGCTGGCGCCCGTTCCGGCGCCACCGCTGGCCGACAAGTTCTACGGCAAGCGGCTGACCCTGTACGTCAAAGACGCGGACCTGACCGACCTGCTGCGGATGATCTCCAGCCAGTTCAACCTGAACATCCTGGCGACGCAGGACGTGAAGTCGGTCGTGACCGTCCGCCTGAACGACGTGCCGCTGCGCATGGGTCTGCAAGCCCTGCTGAAGGCCGGTCTCTGCAACATGGTCGAGGACAGAGAGGGCATCATTGTCGTCAAGCCCGAGAAGAAAGAGATGTACGGCGAGACTCAGTCGCGCGTGTTTGAACTGAACTACGCCGAGGGCAAAGACGTTGCCAAGGTTCTGCCGAAGATGCTCTCGAACGTCGGCAATGTGGAAGTGGCATACCGGCGCGTGGCGAACGCAGGAGGGTCGGACCGGACGAACATGATTGTCGTCAACGACATTCCCGAAGCCCTCGACCGGGTTGCCCAGTTCCTGGCCGAGTTTGACCGACCCCTGCCCCAGGTCATGATCGAGGCAAAGTTCGTCGAAACGACGATGAACGCGCGCGACGTCTACGGCATCGAGTGGAAGCTGGGTATCGCGGTCAAGGGCGGCGCTCCCAACATCGGCAAAGACGACGTATTCCCGCTGATAGTCCCCAACGGGTTCGGGCTGGATAACGTGGTCATCGGCAAGCTTGACTACACCGGCCTCAGCGCGGCCCTCGATTTCCTGCAGACGCGCGGGAATTCGCGGGTGCTGGCCAACCCCAGCACGCTGACGCTCGACAACCACACCGCGACGATCAGCATGGGCACTGACGTGCCAATACGCGAGATAAGCACCGACCCCAAGACGGGCCTGGTGCTGGCGACCTGGCGGACCCGGTCGGTGCCGATAAAGCTCGAGGTCACCCCGCATGTGACCTCGGACGGCCGGGTGAACATGGAGGTCAAGCCGAGCGTCGAGGCGATCACCGGCTGGTCGGGGTCGTCTGACGATCAGCGGCCGATCATTGCGCGCCGGTCGGCCGAGACGAACATCGTCGTCGGCGACGGCGAGGTGGCCGTGATTGGCGGGCTGACCCGGGATGAAGAGACTCGGACCATCGGCAAGATACCGCTCCTGGGTGACATTCCGATTCTGGGTCACCTGTTCCGGAAGACCACGGTCCACCACAACAAGAACGACCTGATGATATTCATCATTCCGCACATTGTGCCGGCGGAGGGCTAGCGACTGCCAGCGACGGGTCTTTCCTTCGGCGACTGACGTTCCACGCCTGATGCCGGACACCCCGGGGTTCCGCATCAGGCGTGGCGTTTTATCTGCCAATGAGCATTGACGAACTGCTGCGCTACGCGGCGAAGTACGGGGCCTCTGACCTGCACATAACGGTCGGCAACCCGCCGATCATCCGCGTCAACGGCAATCTGAAGAAGATACCCGGTCCCGCGCTGACGGCCGACGATTCCCAGGCGCTGCTCTATTCAATACTGACGGACGAACAGCGCTCCGCAGTCGAGCAGCGGCGTGAGCTGGACCTCTCCTATACATGGGGCACGGCCGTTCCGGCGGGCAGCGTCGTGCTCGAGTACACGACGCCGGAACGGGTCCGCGCCCGGGTGAATGTCTTCCTCGACCTCTCCGGCGTCGGCGGGGCATTCCGCATCATACCGGCCAAGATCCGGACGCTCGAGGAACTCCCGGCGCCGGAGTCGGTTGCCGAGATGACCCGCTGCCCGACCGGTCTCGTGCTGGTTACCGGGCCCACCGGCTGCGGCAAATCGACGACACTGGCGAGCATGATCGACCTGATCGACCAGGAACGGCAGGACCGGATCATCACCATTGAAGACCCCATCGAGTACATCTTCAAGGGGCAGAACTGCCTGATCAGCCAGCGGGAAATCGGCGCCCACTCACGGTCGTTTGCCGACGCGCTGCGGGCCTGCCTGCGCGAGGACCCCAATGTCATCTTCGTCGGCGAGATGCGCGACCTCGAGACCATCCAGCTCGCGCTGACCGCAGCCGAGACCGGCCACCTCGTCCTCTCGACCCTTCACACCAACAGCGTGGCGCAGACCGTCGACCGGGTCATCGACGTGTTCCCGGCCGACCAGCACGACTACGTGCGGCAGATATTCGCGAACGTCATCCGCGGCATCATCTCCCAGACGCTTTTGCCGCGGAAAGACCAGCGGGGCCGGGTCGCGGCGATGGAGGTGCTGATCGCCACGCCCGCGGTCAAGAACATGATCCGCGAGAGCAAGTCGCACCAGGTCGCTTCGCTGGTTCAGACCGGCGTTCAGCACGGCATGCAGACCATGGATCAGTGCCTGTCCATGCTCCTGCGCAAAGGGCTGATCGCGATTGACACCGCCTACGCGGTAGCCACCGACAAGAAGCTCTTCGCGCCGCCGGAGATGCAGGCCCAGCCCGCTACGCGGTGATCTGCCCCAGGACCCCGAAGTGGGAATTCACCACCAAGGTACAAAGACACGAAGCAGAGAAGGCAAGATGCGGAATGAAGCGCGCAGGATGGGTGTGACGGTTCTGAATTCCGGTTTCCGCATTCTGACTTCTGTCCTCGCCCGATGCCTGGTGCCCTGGTGTCCTGGTGGTTTGATGCCGGTCTTCCGGTGATCTGGGTCCTTGTTGCCCTGCTCGGACTGGTGTTCGGCAGCTTCTTCAACGTCGTCATCTGGCGAGTACCGCTGCACAAGTCCATCTCTTCGCCGCCGTCGCATTGCCCGCGCTGCCGCAAGCCGATCAGACCCTACGACAACATCCCGGTGCTGAGCTGGCTGCTGCTCGGCGGCCGCTGCCGCGATTGCGGCAAGCCGATATCGGTTCGGTATCCGCTGATTGAGGCGCTGACCGGACTGCTTTTCGTCGCGGCCTATGCCCGGTTCGGGTTCAGCCTGCTGACCGTCAAGGCTCTCGTGTTCGTGTCGCTGCTCATCGTCACCGCGTTCATCGACCTCGACCATCAGATTCTGCCCTTTGGATTCAGCGTCACCGGGCTGGCCCTGGGCCTCCTGGGAGGTGTCGTGGCACCGCCGCCACACCTTGCCCGAGCACTCACCGCCGCGGCAGTCGGTGCGGGCTTCATACTCCTCGCGATACTCCTGTGGCGGTACGTGCTGGCCGGTGTGTTCCGCCGGTTCGGCGTTGACCAGAAAGAGGGGATGGGCTTCGGCGACCTGCCCTACGCGGCGATGATCGGCGCGTTTGTCGGGCTCAAGGGACTGATTGTGGCGCTTGCCGCCGCAGTCGTCTTCGGTGTCATCATCGGCTACATCGCCCGTACTGCGGGCCGGCACAAACGCGGCCAGCCGATTCCATTCGGTCCGTTCCTTGCCATCGGCGCGCTCCTCGGGCTCTTCTTCGGCCCACAGCTTTTCGACATCTACGCCCGCTACGCCGGCCTGGCCTAGCGCACAGAGAGACCGGGCAGGATGTCCCGCCCCGCCAGTGCAGACTGCCAACTGCCAACCAGCCACTCGCGCCTTGGACGCGCCAAAGCTCCCTTCAGAGCTCCATTGAAAGCTCGCTGCAAAGCTCGTTTCAGAGTTCACTGGAAAGTATCGTAGAACGCTTACTCGAAGGCTTACCTCATCGCTTCCCCCAGTGCTCATCTCAGTGCTTGTCATATCGCCTCGCTCATCGCTCGTCTCAAAGCTCAGCACATCGCTTCTCACAGCGCCTGCTTCAAAGCTCCGTCGAAAGCTCGCGTCAAAGCTCCTCTGAAAGCTCCCTTCAAATCTGCTCCTCAACCTTAACCTCAACCTCAGCCTCTTCCTTCTCCGAAGGCTACCCCCCAGGCGACCCCCATATGCGGATTCTCCGCGACCCGATGGTGCTTAACCGAACGAGAGTGATTGAGTTACGCTCGGTCGGCGAGAGTCACTAAGCCTTCAGTTCTTTTTGCTCTTTGCGGCCCAAAATCCGCCCGCCCGCGCCTCAGGAATCACTTACTGCATCACCAGAGCTTGTGTGCGTCGGCATGGATTGCCGGCCTCCTACCGGCCGTCAGCCGCAAGCCGTTGGCTGTCGGCTGTTGCCTATCTCCCTGCGCCGCGCCCAAGCCGGTCACAGCCCCGGATTCCCTACCGTTAGTGCGTTTCGAAGGTGTTCCGGCGGCAGGCGCTGAGCTTTCAGTCCGTCAGGTAGACCGCGCCGACGTCGAACGCCTGCTCGACTGTCCCAAACCAGCCGCCGTCAGGGTAAGCGGACGGCTCGTAGCGCTCATTGCTGTAGGTGTAGAACGCGAAGCTCCACCGTTCCAGGCCAAAGTGGCGCAGTCTGACCAAGTGAGTCGGCGTGTTCCGAAAGCCCTCGATGTACTCCGCCAGCGGCACGCGGCACAGCTTCGCCAGCCCTTCACTGTCCGGCGGTGGCTCGTTGTACGCGTCAATGTAGCACATGGCACCGCGAAATCTCACGTCAATCCGCGCGAACTTCCCGGCGTAGTGCTCCTGGGCGTGATTCAGGATTCGCTGCCGGATGACGTCCTGTGTTGCGGCTGGAATCGGCTCTCCGCCGGAGTGCGGGTCAAACACCCAGGTCTTCTCACGCGTCACTCGGCCTTTCGTCATGTCAGTTCTCCTTTCCGTAGTACTGATTCAGCGGCGATTGGAACAGACGCTCAGGCTGGCCCGGAGACAATTCACTTCGTCCGGCCATCGCCAATCGCAAGCTCGGATGCGGGCGGGGTCGGGTCTGGCCGACAGAGGTGAGCAGAATCGCCTCCTCCATCTTCATTCCTCCGTCTTCCATCCTTTCTGGTCGTATGCCGGCTCGGTGCTTCCAACCACCGGTTCAGAATCGCCCGCCTGCCTGGTCGCGGGCAGGCCCGCCCGTCAACCTCGGCCGCAAGTCGTGGGCCGGAAGTCTCTTGTATGGACCCCGGAACCAGGCGAACGTCGATCGCCGCGCGTTGGCCCGACGCCCCTGACGCTCCCGGCTGGAAATCGGGGAAGTGTGGGGCTGTTGAGAAACCCCATTCATGTCACCCTGAGCGAAGTGAAGGGTCTTCTAACTCTCGTAGAATCATCATCGCGAAGATTCTTCGCGGAGTTTACCCTTGAGCGACCGAAGATTCTTCGGTAGGACCTCAGAATGACAGAGGGGAGCGAAGGGCTCAGAATGACAAGGGGCGGCTTCAGTGACCAGACCGCGAACACCATCGCGCCCTTGAGAACGAACCGGTCTCGCCACTCGGACCGACTGAGTCGGTACAGCAACCGCTCAAGCCCGTACCGCACGAGGACCACGGCGAAATCATCGGTGCCCGGCCGGGCCAGCGCCTTGAGTCGGTCCCGGACCGACGCCGCAAGGTCGGTCAGTTCCCGCGTCAGACCACCGCCTCCAGATACGGACGAATGACGTTTGACACCCGGCATACATCAGCGTAGTGCATGAGTTCTTCTATCGTGAACCGGCGCTCACGCCAGCCCTCGCGCAGCGCCTCAATCGCCACATCCAGACCGTACTTCCTCCGATACTTGAAGCAGTCGGCCACGGTCTTTGCCACGCAGTACACCTTTACCGTGACGCCCTCGATTCTGTGCTTCTCCACTCCTTCGGCGAGAGACGGACCGCTGAACCGTACGAATCTCAGTGGCACGCCCGAGAACTTAGGCAGCCGGGCCTTGCCGTCAATCGCCATCCACACGCAGGGCGGCAGTTGCGTGGTCAGCGTGTGGAATGCAAGCGCCGAGAAAAGACACACCACACCGTGCGGAATCGCCTTGGCCGCCACCACCAGGCTGTGGTTCTCGGTGATGTCCGCGCCAACGACCTCGTAGAGACCCCGACCGCGCCGCTCAAGAACTCCCCGCTTCCACAGCCGGCGCAGGGTCTCAGGATGCTCGCCCCGCCGCAGGATATCCCGCACTCGCATCACATACCGCCGTGACATAACTGACCGTGGCGCTGGACGTTGCACGACGGCCGAGCCGGCTTCTGTGTAATATCGTCGGGACTTATCCATAACTACCGACAATTATACGCACGTGGTCCGTCAGGTCAACCACGCCGCGCCTCTCACATCAATTTTCCCAGTCACGGTCGTCGCCTCGGAATCGCGTTCGGAGATGTCAGGCATCGGCGTCCTCTTCGGTTACCGGTTCTGGGTCGAAATGCGTATCCGGTTGCGCCGGCGGCTTCTTGGGTGCCTTGCGGCGTCGACCAACCTCTTTGCGGGCTGCGTCGGCGTGGCCCCGGGTCGCTAGCGCTGGAGCTTGTCGCCTTTCTCCGCGTTTGCCTCAGACTGAAGTGGTTGCAGATTGCGGAGGTTGTCGGAGCCATCCTTCGCAACCGGCACCTTGTGGTCAACCTGCCAACTCATGTCGCCGTGTTTGCCGTAGGCGTATCTGTAAAGGACGTTCTCTTCCGAGTCACGACGGTGCAGGGCAGGGTCCTTCCCGGGGATTGGCTTGCCCTTCTCCCAGACTTCTTGCACGCGATCGGGCGTGAAGTTCCGACCATCGCGGTCAGTGCCGTGTTTTCTCACATATGTACTTCTTCATTTGCGGGTCACTGTCGATTCATGTCAAGGGCCTGCCTGACTGGCGGGGTGGGGATGCAGGCGGGACATCGGCAGGTCACTTCGTCCGGCCCTCGACAATCGCAATCTCGTCATCGGACCATCCCCGCCCGCGCGTCAGGAATCGCCTGCTGCGTCACCGGAGCTTGTGTGCGTCGGCATGGGTTGCCGGCTTCCTACCGGCCGTCAGCCGCAAGCCGTTGGCTGTCGGCTGTTGGCTATCTCTCCGCGCCGCGCCCAGGCCGGTTACAGGCCCGGACTACGGCCCTCGCGGCTTCCGCCGGGCCGATTCCGTGCTTGACACGACAGGAGACTGGGTTTTCCTATCTTGGCCGGGGACCAAGTTCCGTCCGCCACTGCCTGTCGGCAACTGGAAACTGACAACCGGCGCCTGGAAACTCGCGCCGCAGGCGCGCTTGTGTCCTGCGAAGTACCGTTCGTCCTTCGCCCGGAAGCTCCGGCGGAAGTATCGCCGGTTGCGTACTCGCTTGTATCATCAGTTGCACCGTTCGCTCTATCTCGACCTGAACCTCAACCCCAATCTCGACCTGAACCTCGACCTCAACCTTAACCTCAACCTTTACCTGTTCCCGAGGTTGTTCCGGCAGTTGTTCGCGGCGTTGTTCGGCTCGATGTTCGACTTGATGTACGGCCGGTTGTAGGCTTCGTCGCACGTCGCGCCGTATCGGCAGATGCTACTCCCCAGGCGGCCTGTGGGCCGTGGAGTGGGCGGCAGAATTGTGGTTCGGACCAGGCCTCACTACCACATATGGTGTATGTGCTGCTGGATATACGCGCCGGGAATGGCTCGTTCACTGGTATTAGAGAAACCGCAGCCCCGAAACGTAACATCGCTCGTTAGTTCGTACATCGTACATCGTTCTTCGTTCATCGTTCATGGTTCCTATTCCGCCTTCATCCCTCATCCTTCATCCTCTGCCCGCCGCCACTTCTGACTTCTGACATCTAGCATCTGACATCTGACTTCGCCTCCTCCGTCGCGTCCTAAGTCCTTTCCCGTCCGATACCTCCATCATTTTGCACTTTGCATTTTGACCTCTGCATTCTGACTTCGTCCCAGCAAACTCCCGCTCCCCGGATAGCTAGGGGAGCCCTTGCCCCCAGTCCGGGCCTCGCACCGGCGCCTGCTGAAGCCGCCGCCCCGGCTCCTGCCGCGACGTCCGCTCCGGGCCTCGCACCGGCGCCTGCTCCGGCTTCGGCTGCGGCCTTCGCTCCA
This sequence comes from Caldifarciminota bacterium UBA2258, assembly GCA_002347155.1. GTDB lineage: Bacteria > Hydrothermota > Tepidihabitantia > Tepidihabitantales > Tepidihabitantaceae > UBA2258. The sequence goes on along the minus strand of DDXO01000068.1, from coordinate 51,397 downwards.
GCCCCTGTTCCGTGGCCCGGAACAGCATCTGCTCCGGGTTCTGCTCTTTCACCCTGACCAGCCCCTGCTCCTCGCTTCGTTCCTGCGTCTGCAACAGCCGCCGATCCTGCTTCCGCACCGGCACACGCTCCGGGTTCTGCAACGGCTTTCGCCTCGGGTGCCGCAACGGAAGTCAGCCCGGCTCCCGCAACAGACTCACAAACGGCAGCCGCTCCTGCTCGCGCACCGGCCCTCAGTCCTGCACCTGCCCGGCTCTTCCCTCCTTGTACCTTTCATCCTCACTCGCCCCCTTGACCGCTGTCCCTTGCTTGACTTTGGCTCCTTTTCCGGCTATAACATCCGGCGTGATAGACCGAGCATTTGGGGCACTATCCTCGCCGAAGAGGGTGTCGTGATGCCAGTACACGACAAGTCGCTGGAGAACTGGATATGGGCTGCAGCGTGTTCGATACGGTCGCCCAATCCGGCCAAGTACAAGGAGTACATCCTCCCGCTCATCTTTGTGAAGCGCCTCAGCGGCGTCTACGACGAACGCGTCGCCGCCCGCAACCTGTTCGACTCCGAAGCGACCCGGACAACGTAAGTGCCCCGCATCTTCGACAACATCGAGCAGGACTTCGTCACCGACCTGCGCAAGTCGCTTTCCGAGTCCACGCGCGCCGACTTCTGTGTGGGCTACTTCCGCCTGCGAGGCTGGAACCTGATCGCCGACCTAGTAGACAGGTACAAGGGCGGCGACGACTCCTGCTGCCGCGTGCTGGTCGGCATGCACCGCGCGCCACCTGAATACATGCGGGCCGCGCAAGGGCTGGTGCGGGGCGAAGAACGTCTGGGCGGTACGCAGCGCGCGCGGATGCGGGACGAGACGATAGCCGACTTCAGACAGCAGCTTGAGTTCGGTATCCCTTCATTACAGGCCCAAGAGACGCTCCGCAAGCTGGTCGAGCAACTCAGGTCTCACCGGTTGCAGCTCAAGCAGTTCATGCGTTACCCGCTCCACGCCAAGCTCTACGTAGTCCACCGGGACTTCCACGGCTCCGAGCTGCTCGACTACATCGGGAGCAGCAATCTGACGCTTGCCGGTCTGACCGGCCAGGGCGAACTCAATATAGATGTCGCTGACCAAGATGCGGCCAGGAAGCTCTCCGACTGGTTCGAGGAGCGCTGGGCCGATTCGCTCAACGAGGACCTGTCGCTTGACCTTGCGGACCTGATCGCCGATAGCTGGGCCGGCGACAAGCTACGCGAACCCTATCTCGTCTACCTGAAGATGGCATATCATCTGTCGATGGATGCGCGAAAGGGCGAGGAGCAGTTCAAGCTGCCCGACCGGCTGCAGAAGGAACTCTTGAACTACCAGGTGAAGGCAGTCCAGCTTGTCTGCCGCAAGCTCTACACGCATGGCGGCGTCCTACTCGCTGACGTCGTGGGACTTGGCAAGACTCTGATGGCAACCGCCGTGGCCAAAGTCTTCCAGGAAGACGACCGCAGCAACACACTGGTCATCTGCCCACCCAAGCTCAAGGAGATGTGGGACTACTACCGGCGGGAGTACGAACTCGTCGCCGACGTGGTCTCATTGGGCAAGGTGGCTACCGAACTCCCCAAACTGCCCTCCTATCGCACCGTCGTAATAGATGAGAGCCACAATCTCCGCAACCGCGACGGCCAGCGCTACCGCGCGATACGCGACTACATCGAAACCTGGAACCCGCGCGTCATTCTCCTCACCGCCACGCCTTTCAACAAGGAGTACGAAGACCTGAGCAACCAGCTTCGCCTGTTCATCGACGAAGACCAGGACCTTGGCGTCAGACCCAATCGCTTCCTCAAGTGGTGGTGCGAGCAGAAGGACGGCAGAACCGAGTACGACTTCCGGGCCGAGCACGACATGCTGCCCGGCAGCCTGCGGGCGTTCGAGAAGAGCGACTTCCCCGAGGACTGGCGCGACCTGATGCAGCCATTCCTCGTCAGAAGGACGCGGCAGTTCATCATCGAGAGCGGCTACGCGAAGTATGACGAGGTGCGCAAGCGGCACTACGTCCTGCATGGCGACGACGCCTTCTACTTCCCCCTGCGCGAGCCGAAGCGAATCACGTTCCCGTCGCTCGGCTCGCAGGACCCCTACGACCGCCTGTTCCGAGACGAGGTCGTATCCGTCATCGAGCACCTTGTTCTGCCTCGCTACGGACTGCTCCAGTACCTGATACCGGACGCAAAGCAGAAGGCCGACCCCGACCAGCGCAAGGTGATAGAGAACCTGAGCAAGGCGGGCAAACGTCTCATCGGCTTCTCGCGCACGAACCTGTTCAAGCGGCTCGAGTCCTGCGGCCACAGCTTCCTGCTGTCGGTTCGACGGCACGTACTGCGGAACTACATCTACATGTACGCGCTCGAATTCGGTCTGCCCCTGCCAATAGGCACGCAGAATGCTTCGGTGCTGGATACAGCATTGACTGACGTCGACGCCGACTTCACTGGCCCTGACCCCAGCATGGGTTCCGCATCGACCATCCCCGATGACACGCCCCCAAAGATAGCGACAATCGAACTGCTCGCGGATCGCCCGATGCTGGAGCAATTCGAGGAGTATGTCGAACGTTCCGGCGACCCGCGTGACAGGGAGTGGCTCCAGAGGGAGATTTATGATCGCCCCGAGGCACTGTCGCTCTCGGTAGACGGCATACCGGAAGGGACCTTTGGGGCAGGAGCACCGACGACCGCCGACGACCGGGCTGCTCTCCGGAAGCGAGCAGTAGCCATCTACGCGTTCTACAGAGAGCACATCCCGCAGCGTTTCGACTGGCTGCCCGCAGCGCTGTTCCAGCCCGGTCTGGCCGAGCGATTGAGCGCCGACGCCGAGAGCCTGCTTGGTGTTCTTCGGGCTGCCGGCGAATGGAACCCGGAAAAGGACAGCAAGCTCGCGGAGCTGGAGAACCTTATCCGCAAGACTCCTGCCGGCGAGAAGCTGCTCATCTTCACCCAGTTTGCAGACACAGCGCTGTATCTCTACGAGCAACTCGAGGACCGCAGGATCAAGGACCTGGCCGTCGCCACCAATGCTTCGGCCGACCCAGTGCACCTGGCGCGCCGATTCAGCCCAAAGTCGAATGGCGGCCTGTCTGCCGGTGAATCCGAACTGCGTGTGCTGATTGCCACCGATGTCCTCGCCGAGGGCCAGAACCTCCAGGACTGCGCCCGCGTCGTCAACTACGACCTGCCGTGGGCCATCGTGCGGCTCACGCAGCGTGCCGGCCGCGTGGACCGTATCGGTCAGGAACACGACACCATCTACGTCTTCTCGTTCTGGCCTACCGAGGGCGTGGACCGGCTCATTCGCTTGCGCGGGCGGCTCATGGATCGTCTGCGCGCCAATCAGGAAGTCATCGGCTCGGACGAGTCGTTCTTCGGCGAGGAAGCGAAGAATCGACTCCGCGACCTCTACACCGAGAAGCGGGACTCGCTTGAAGACGCCAAGGAAAAGGATGACACGGACTGGACCAGCCAGGCGCAGCGCGTGTGGGAGAGTGCGCCCGAAGACCTGCGCAAGAAGGCGGCGGCCCTGCCCGCGGTTGTCTACGCGACCAAAGCCCACCTGCCCGGCCCGGATGCGCCGGCCGGTGTCCTGACCTACGTGCGCTACGAACGCAACAAAGAGAAGTACGACCTCCTGCTGCGCGTTGACTCCGAAGGCCATGTCGTGTCCCACTCCATGCCCGAGGTCTTCCGCGCCGCCGCGTGCGAGTCCGACACCAAGCCGCTTACCCCGATGCCGAACCACCTTGCATTGGTCGAAGTAGCGGTCAAGCACACTGCGGGCGAACTGCGAACGGCGGGCGGGCAGCTTGGCAACCTGCGCAGCGTAAGCCGCAAAGTCTACGACCGCCTGAAGGTCTACAGGCAGGAACTCCTGACTCGGCCAACCCTATTCTCGCCCGACCTAACCGGCAAGCTGGATGTCATCATGGACCTGCTGTTCCGCCACCCGCTTAAAGAGCGCGCGAGGGAAAGCCTCTCGCGCCAGATGAAGCTCGGCATAAACGACGAGGCCCTCGTGCGACTCATGCTTCAGCTTCACGAAGACGGCAGACTGTGCGAAGAAGGTGAAGCGGAGCTACCCACGGAACCTACCATCGTCTGCTCGATGGGCCTGAAGCCGGAGTAACGCGTGGCGGACAGCTCTCTGCTCGGAGAGATCAGCCGGCATCTGGAACGCCGGAATCTGGCAGACCTCTTCTGCAACGTCCTGAACTGGGATCCGTTGACTGACGCCCCGATTGTGCTGCCCGTCGGCGCACCACTCAGCCGCAACCTCACCCTGACGCCGGTCGCGCAACTGAAAGGCCTGCCCGTGCTGCGCGTGGATTGGCCCAGCGATCGGCTTCCCGGCGTCGTACAGCGGCGCGCCGTCCACAAAGCTCTCGCGTCAAAGCACCTGGAACATCTGCTGTGCTACGAGACGGGCGACCGGAAGTCACTGTCCTTCGTTTGGGCACACAAACTCGACGACAAGCGTACAGAGCTCCGGACGCTGCCACACGAGCTGGGCTCCACGGCCCGCACCACCGTCGAGCGACTGGCCGCGCTACGCTTCCAGCTCGGCGAACTGCGGACGCTTCTAGCCCCGCAGGTCGCGGACCGACTACGCGATGCCTTCAGCGTCGAGGCCGTCACGGAGGAGTTCTTCAAGAAGTACCGCGAGGTGTTCGAGCGCGTCGAGCGCGAAGTAAGAGGCATCAAGAGTGCCGACCGCAGGCGGCTGTTCACTCAGAAGCTCTTCAACCGGCTGATGTTCGTCGCGTTCATCCAGAAAAAGGGCTGGGTCAAGTTCAAGGGCAGCACTGACTACCTGATGGCGCTGTGGTCAGATTACGGCAGGAACAAGCCCAAGACGGGCGGATTCTACGACAACCGGCTCAAGATGCTTTTCTTCCAGGGCCTGAACACGCCCAACGAGGTCAATCTCGTAGACATAGACCGCACGGGCGTGCTGAGCCTGCTCATTGGCGACGTTCCGTATCTGAATGGCGGGCTCTTTGAGCAGGACGACGAAGACCAGAATGAGAGCATCACGGTGCCAGACGATTGCTTCGAGCCAATACTCAAGGAACTATTCGGTAGCTTCAACTTCACGGTGGCCGAAAGCACGCCACTGGATGTTGAGGTTGCCGTGGACCCTGAAATGCTGGGCCGCGTGTTCGAAGAACTCGTGACCGGCCGCCACGAAACCGGTAGCTACTATACTCCGAGACCAGTCGTTTCGTTTATGTGCCGCGAGGCTCTCAAGGGCTATCTCGGTTCGGCCCTGCCTGGGGAAAAGAGCGTGCAAGTTGCTCGGTTCGTCGAGGAACATGAACCGGCCGGTCTACTCGATTCAGAGTCCGTGCTTGGCGCTCTGCGACGGGTGACAGTTGTAGACCCGGCCTGCGGCTCGGGCGCGTACTTGCTTGGTATGCTCCACGAGCTATTCGCGCTGCGCCAGTGCCTATTTCAGGCTAAGAATCTCGATCCGAAGACGGCATACGAGCGAAAGCTGGAGATCATCCAGCACAACCTGTACGGCGTTGACCTCGACCCATTCGCCGTGAACATTGCGCGCCTGCGCCTCTGGCTGTCGCTTGCGGTTGACCACGAAGGGAAGAAACCAGAGCCTCTGCCGAACCTGGATTTCAAGATCGAGCAAGGCGATAGCCTGACGGCGCGAAACCCCGAAGCCGCGGGCCAGATGGCGGTGCAGGACAAGATGGTTCAAGACTTCCAGGCGGCCAAAGATGACTACCTGATGGCACACGGTCAGCAGAAGCTCACGCTTCGTCAGGAAGTGATGGCTCTGAAGGAACAGGTAGCTCTGTGGACTCGTACGAAGCACGCACCTCTTGGGTTCGATTGGCCAGTGGAGTTCGCCGAGGTCTTCCGCCTGGGAGGACCGCACACGACCTTGAACGGCGAATTGGCTCTAGGCAATGAACTGAGAGGTCAGATGGACATCGCCGGCAGGCCGGTAGCCGGCGGCTTCGACGTCGTGCTCGCGAATCCGCCGTATGTCCGTGCCGATCCGCAGTACAAGCACATACACGACGAGAAGCTACGCCAAGAAGAGGTCGCTAAGTACAAAGTCTACCGAGCCAAACTGCTGGAGAGCAAAGTCTACCAAACGCTCTACGAGAAGTGGGACCTGTATATGCCGTTCCTCGAAAGAGCTCACCAACTGCTCCGGCCTGGCGGGCAGATGACCTTCATCATCCCTGACGCCTACAACGCAGCCAAGTACGCCACGAGGTCACATGAGTTCTTCCTGACGAGATCGCGCATCCAGCGAATAGACTTCTGCAGCGAAATCCCGCTGTTCGAGGCCGGGGTGTACAACACGATACTTCACTTCACTAAGGACGCACCTTCGTCGGCGCATGTGCCAGTTCGCGTCCGTCGCTGGGGTAAGAAGGCCGACGAGTTCGAGCAGAACCAAGAAGTACTTTCTTCCGGCGCGCAGGCCGAGATGGGGGCTCCGTTATTCAGACCCAATGCTCATGACACGCAGGAGTGCGGCGTAGGATTCGTGCCACTCGGTCGCATCTGCTATATCAGCAAGGGAATGGTCCTTCACAGCGAAGACCCGACGGGCAAGGAGCAGTTCACGAAGGACGATCTGGTGTCTGAACACCGAGATCGGGCCCACCCCAAGCCTTTCTTCGAGGGGAAGTACATGACCAAGTGGGCTGTACGCCGCGTGCTCTACCTGGAATATGGCACCAAACGGGCCCCTGTGCTGTGCAGTCGCCCCACGTTTCCCGAACTATACGAGGTACCAGAGAAGCTTATCTCCATGGACCTGTCCGGATCGGCGCCGAAAGTGGCGTATGATCAGGCGAAGTTGTTCCACAACCACTCTGCCTGGTCTCTGGTGCCATGGCTCTCACTGCGTGGGGTCAGGAATAGGTCCATAAGAAAGGCTGCGAAGTACGCGGACGAGGTCAGAAGTACAGCCGAACGCCCCACCATCATGCGTGAACAACTTGAAGAGCTGTCCCGCCGCTTCGACTCCAAGTACCTCCTCGCAATCATGAACTCTGATTATGCGGCCAAGTGGCTCGATCAACGCAAACGAAGCAAGATGAGAGTCTATCCAGACGACTGGAAGGCTCTGCCAATTCCTGATTCTTCGCCCAAGCAACAGCAGCCACTGGTGCGTCTCGTTGATTCCATCCTCTCTGAGTTCAGCAGGCACGGATACCCGCTACCGCCTGAGTCCGCTGCCCGCGTCGCCGAACTTGAGCGAGAGATAGACGAGCGGGTGAAGGCGCTGTACGGGCTGTAGGCGCGAACCGACCGGATGAGCCGAGGCGCGCCCACTGGTAGGTGTCAGTTATGCGGAAGCGTAGGCAAACTGTCGTTCGAGCACGTGCCACCCGAGAGCGCCTTCAACAACCGTCCCGTGTTTCTCGGCGACATCAAGAAAATGCTCGACGCGAAGACTGTTCTGCCATTGAGAGGCGGCAAGCAGTGTCAGCGCGGGTCGGGGGCGTACACACTCTGCGAACGGTGTAACAACAACACTGGAGGCTGGTACGGCTCGGCCTACGTCGAATGGGCCGTGCAGGCGGCGTACAACCTGTCGCGCGCGTCCGGTGCGCGGACAATTGATGCGACATACAGCATCTACCCATCCCGCGTCCTCAAGCAAGTCCTCTGCATGTTCTTCAGCGCCAACTCGAATGGACTAGGGCAATTCCACGACGCAGCCAAGGCCGTCGTGCTCGACAAATACGCGCGCGGCCTGCCCGATGGCTTGGGAGTCCTTGCTTTCATCACTAGGTCGTGGCTCCTCAGGCAAGCAGGATTCACCGGGCAACTCGACATCAGGAACGGGCAAGGGTACTACTTCAGCGAGGTTGCTCACCCGCCCTTCGGATTCGTGATGACCTGGAACTGCCCCAAGCCCGACGAGAGACTGACGGACATCAGGTACTTCAGCACGTTCGACTATGACCACCTTGTGCGTCTCTCGTTGCGCCTGTACGTCCTTGAGGTGAACACTTGGGCGCCTTGTGACTATCGGACTCTGCCTGAAATCGAAGAGGACATACGCGACGGCCAAGGTCAGCGGGCGGACCTGCCCGGACATGATTAGGACGCCCCTCCTCAGCCCGTCAGCTTAAATCCGTCTGAGCGCATGTCTACGAAGTTGCTGTAACTGCGTGTGTTACGAGCATCAGCGCCTTATGCTTGCGGCCTTGACTCTTCAGGCGGATAGTCCTATCATTACTAGCTTTCGCTAGGCTGAACCAACATTCTAAAGGTAGGTATGACTAAGACGGCGGCGTTTCAGAATGAACTGAACTTCTTCATGGCGCACCAGGACGAGCTTGTCCGGGCGCACAGAGGAAAGGTCTTGGTCATCCGCGGGACAGAGGTGGTCGGCGTATACTCAAGTCCGCTTGAGGCATACGTTAATGCTCAGAAATCCTACGAACTTGGCACCTTCATGATTCAGCCCTGCGAGCCGGGCTCCGAAGCCTACACCGCAGCAGTCAGCTCCGCGTGCGTGGTTGTATAACCAGCGCGTGAGCGGTTCCGTCCCCCCTTTCTCGGCCTGCACCATTAGTCACAACGGCATTGCCCGTAGGATAGTCACCCAAGTCTGGATATCCTCCGCCTTCGACCCTAACAACCCCCCTTCGCCTATCCCTTCGCCCGTAGAGGTGACTGGGCTGTGGGATACGGGGGCAACCAACAGCATGCTCACAGCGAAGACTGCGGCGGCGCTGGGCCTGGTGCCAACAGGAAGCATAGTAGTCCGTCACGTCGGAGGAAGCGACAGCCGCAATACCTACCTCGTGAATATCATGCTTCCCAGCAAGGTTGGTTTTGCTGGCGTGCCGGTTGCCGAATGTACCGACGTGGAGGATAACTTCGGTGTGATCATAGGAATGGACCTGATCACACGTGGCGATTTCTCGATAACCAACACAAACGGCGAGACCTGCATGTCATTCCGCACCCCGTCAATCCGGCGTGTTGACTATGTGGCTGAGGCAAAAGCGCCACAGCAGCCAGCGCAGCGCGACACGCCCAGGATCGGGAGGAACGACAAGTGCCCATGCGGCTCGGGCAAGAAGTACAAGAGGTGTTGCGGTAAATCGTAAGCCCTGTTACCCGACAGCCTCATCCCTACTCCATCCCAACCAGTCAGCCCCAATCCCACGTGCGCTGCCCGAATAGTCGCCGCCAGTCGGGAGCCAATCGCCCGGATGGAGAAGAAGATCCAGTCCAACCTCGCCCGCATCCCCGCCTGCAATTCCCGAAGGCCGGACGAAGTGAACGCCGCGACGAGACCATCGCCATGACCGTTGAAATCCTCAGGGTCGAGTCCGAAATCGACGCCCGCGTCCAGGCGCTGTATGGACTGTGACATCTTCAGCCTGACCGAGGACGAGATCGCGATTGTCGAAGGCCGGGCGAAAGACGCGGACGACCACAGCAAACCGGTGTAGGAAGTCGCGTGGCTTTTCTCACAGTGACAGCGCATGGGCCGAAGATCCAAATCGGAATCCGACGATCAGAGGTAGAGGCCTGCGACATTACGTCCGTCGCGGGTACACTGGATTCGTTTATCCCTGAACTGTGTGACCTGTATCGGAACCGCGTCGACTTCTTCGTGACGGACTACGATGACGATCCTCGGGAAGTCTGGGACATTCCGGAAGTCCGGGCGTTCTACGGCAAGCTCTTTCGCACCTACAAAGGGATGTTCTACTGGGCAAACACCAAGTCGCAGATGTTCGGCATGCTAGCCCTTCTGACCTATCCTACCTTCAGATCGGGCGGAGGTGCGACGATAACCATGGAAAACCAGCAGCTGTTTCTGGCAGAAGGCTTCGTGCTGCTGAACGACTACTGCCGCGAGAAAGGACTCTCTCCTGACCCTGCGAACAGAGCGATTCTGGAGTGGGTCAAGGCCACGATGCAGAAGTGACCTAGGATGAGATTGCGATTGTCGAAGGCCGGGCGAAGTGAGTCCGGGGGAGAATTAGGGACAGTCGCCCTATCTCCGGCCGATGTCAAGACACAACGCGGCTTCGCCGCGAGTGACCAGATATGAGAGACCTTCTCGTCTGACTCAGGGCGACTCGGAGCCGGTTGGCAGTTTGCAGGTGCGGAAGTGGTGTGCGCGGCACAGGTTTGCGGGGGTAGCGAGCAGTGGACAGATGCCGGCATGGTGGCTAGAATCCAGCGATGAAACCAGTCAGGCTTGAAAACGCACCGCTACCGCGCACGTACGCGCGCCTGCTTGAGGACATCAAGGGCCGCGTGCGCGCCGCTCAGGTTAAGGCCGGGTTGGCGGTCAACCGCGAATTGGTGCTGGTCTATTGGCACATCGGCCACCGGATACTGCAGGCGCAATGCCGCGAGGGCTGGGGTGCAAAGGTGGTTGACCGGCTTGCAGCAGACCTGGGGCGGGCGTTTCCCCAGATGCGCGGGTTCTCGGTCCGCAACCTGAAGTACATGCGGGCATTCGCCGAGGCGTGGCCTGACGAGTCAATTGTGCAACAGGTTGTTGCACAATTGCCGTGGGGCCATAACGTGCGCATCCTCGACCACGTTCGCGTCCCTGAGCAGCGGCTGTGGTATGCGCAGGCGACGCTCGAATACGGCTGGAGCCGGAACGTGCTGGTCCACCAGATTGAGAGCGACCTGTACGGGCGCAAGGGCAAGGCGCTGACGAACTTCGACCGGACACTGCCTGCGCCGCAGTCCGAACTCGCAGGTCAGGTGCTGAAGGACCCGTACAATCTCGACTTCCTTGGCCTAAGCGAGGACGTCGCCGAGCGCGAGCTTGAGCGGAGCCTGCTTGAGCATCTGGAGCGGTTCCTGCTCGAACTGGGCGTGGGTTTCGCTTTCGTGGGTCGGCAGTATCACCTCGCGGTCGGCGGGCAGGATTACTACATGGACCTGCTGTTCTACCATCTGCGGCTGCATCGCTATGTCGTGATTGAGCTGAAGGCCGAGGAGTTCAGGCCCGAGTTCGCCGGCAAGATGGGGTTCTATCTTGCCGCGGTGGACGACAACCTGCGTCAGAAGCCGGACGAGCCGTCGGTCGGCATCATTCTCTGCAAGTCCCGCAATCAGGTCGTGGTCGAGTACGCCCTGCGCTATGCCGACAAGCTGATGGGCGTGGCAACCTACCGTCTCGCGCCGCAGGCGCTGCGTAAGGAACTCCCGACGCCCGAGATGCTGCGCAGGGCGCTGACCGAGGTGAAGGATGGTATCACGTGTGGAATAGTCCATCAGTTCAGCACTGGCACTCCAGCGCCTAGGGAATCAGGCAAGAAGCCGACCGAGAAGTAAATGGCCGGGCCCCTGCTTCAGGACATGGTTGAAGACAAGCACCATGAGTCCCTGCCCGCCAACTGGAGTTCATTCGAACCGACGTCATTCTCACGAAGACCTACTGGAAGCTGGACGGCTACCGTCATCTCTTTGAGGAGAATGGCCGGCCACGGCGCATAATGCACGAAGGGGTTGCGGCCAACGTCCAGACATTCTGCTACAACCGCAACGCGGCTCAGTCGGACGAACTGCACCGGCGGTTCTGGGTCGGCAGCATCGGCGAATTCCTGCAGAGGGTCAACGCGTAGGGGTTCGAGAACTGGCGAAGGACACTCCCGTGCCGCCCGTCGCGCCCCGCGTGGTCAATGAGTCACGCGGGCGCAGTTTACCAGTCACCATTCTTCAGTTGGCGCGTGCGAACCGGCGAGGCGTGAGAAGGAAAGGGGAGGCGTGAGCCTCCCCTTTCGATAGCGCCGGTCTTGCCGCTACTTCTCGCCGAGGATTTTGAACTCGACCCGCCGGTTCAAGGCGCGTCCGGCGTCGGTGTCGTTCGTGGCAATCGGCATGCTCTCGCCGTAACCACGGGAGGTCAGGCGCGACATGTCGATGCCGAGTATCTGCACGAGGTAAGTGACCACTGAAGCGGCCCGCCGGTCGGACAGCGACAGGTTGTACGCATCCGAACCCTTGCTGTCGGTGTGGCCCTGGATCTCGACGTTGATGGTCGGGTTCTCGTTGAGCATCCTGGCAGCGGCCTCGAGCGCCTGCCTCGACTCCGGCTTTATGGTGGCCTGGTCGAAGTCGAAGAAGATACCCTGGAGTGTGATCGACATGCCCACCTTGAGCATTGCGAAGTCACGCACGAACGGCTTGTCCTTCTCGACGATGAGTGCCGTGGTCTGCTTCACGTAGTCCTTCGATTCAACCACGGCCGTGTAGGAGCCGGGCATCAACTGGGCCTTGTACACGCCGGTAGCCGGGTCGGTGTTGAACACAGCGTTATCGAACGTGACCGTGGCCGCGAGACCTTCGCCGGTCTTCTTGTCGGAAACCCTGCCGGTGATGGCAACGGCCTGTTCGGCCGGGGACAGTCTGAAAGTCGCGGTGGCCAGCTTATTGTCCTCGACGGCCAGGGTGATTGTCGCCGGGATGTATTTGTCGGCGGTCGCGGTCAGTGTGTAGACGCCGGTCTCAACCCTGTCGACCTTGAAAGCACCGGTCGTGGGGTCGGCGTTCACCGGCGCAAGCGACGTGCCGGGGAACTCGATGCGGGCGGCCATCGGAACGCTGGTGACGGCGTCAACCACTGTGCCGGCAAGCGTGCCGTACGTCTTCAGCGGCCGCAGCTTGAACTCGTAGTTGACGATCTTATCTTCCTCCACGGCAACCGGGACTACCTGTTTGTTGTAGCCGTCGGCGCTGACCTCGACCGTCACCGCGCCGGCCGGTGCCTTGTTCGTCTTGAAGATGCCGTCGGCCTCCGTGGTCATGGTCGCCATCTTCGGGTCGTCCGGGAACGCGATGGTGGCTCCCGCCACCGGCGCGCCGGTGCTCGCATTGGTTACCGTGCCTACAATTGTGCCATACTTGGCCGGCATGTGCTTGCCGAACGGAGTGGCAATCCCGAGCCCGAGGTTGATTTCGTCAGGGTACTTGACGTCATTCGCGTCTTTGCCGGAGCTAAACGTGTAGCCTAGCTTGAGGAATCCCGAGGTGGGGTCGCCGAGGACTACGCCGGGAGTCACACACATATGACCACGGGGGATGGTGCTGTTGAAGATGCCAGCTCCTGCCGGTTGCAGCGAGACTCCCTCTACAAACACGCCGAATCCCTTGCCCTGAAGTTCTGCTGCCGCTGCGTACTGCGTCAGGTCACCTACTTTGCCGTAATTGAAAATCAGGTTGGGGGCGGTCGGCAGAACGTCCTGCAACTGGATAGTAGCGAGCGCGCTCCATGCCAGCTTGTTGTTGGCGTACGGCAGGGCGTCGGGGTCGAGCCAGGCAGTAGTCGTGTCACGCCGCTTAAACGTGTAGCTTGCAGTACCGCCGAGTTTGAGCACGGGGATGATTGGAACTGAGAGCTTGCCGCCTGCCTTCAGGTCGTGAAATCCAAATGCGAACCCGCTGTCAGTTGCTGACCTGGGCGTCTGGAACGCGGCGCCATATGACCCGAACAACTCAAGTCCAACGTACTTCGTGACGAGCGGCGCGTAGCTCAGCTCGGGCGCGATGAGGTCGGCCACCCAGCCGGACCTCGCCGGTTCGGCGCCGACCAAATCGGCGTTGCGGGCCAGACCGTGGAGCGAGATGGTCAGCCCTGCTTCTTCCTCAACCATCGCGTTCTGGACTCGGAAGAGGCCCTTGCCGCCACCGAGACCCGAATACCCGAATACGAGCGCTGGCAGCGCTGCCACCAGCAGCGCCAGTACTGACACTCTTACTCTCATTTTTCCTCCTGTGGCTCCTGCGAGCCGTTGTTCGTGCCTAGCGGATTGTCGCTGCTGTCCGTCTTCCGTGTCCGATGCTGCCTTCCGCTGTACTTTCAAACCGGCCAGGCAGTCCGGCGCGCGACTGCATCCCTGGTCGACGGCACAGGCAGGCGCGCCAGCGTCGCCGGCGGTCTGCGGGGCTTTCCTGGTCGTGGTGCTGGTGTCACTGCCTTCCTTCGATCCGGCGCGTGGGCGTCGGCGAGCGAAGAAAGCGTTCTGTTTCACTGTAACCTGACGCCCGTAGTATATTGTCTCCGGATGAGGTTGTCAATGCTCGCGAAACCAGGCCCGCAACCGCCTTCCGACCGGCGTGCGGCCGGCGACAAGCAAAGGGGAGGCGTGAGCCTCCCCCTTTCGACAGTGCGGTCCTGCTGCTGCTACTTTTCGCCGAGGATTTTGAACTCGACCNNGTTCAAGGCGCGCCCGGCGTCGGTGTCGTTCGTGGCAATCGGCATGCCCTCGCCGTAACCACGGGAGGTCAGGCGCGACGGGTCTATGCCAAGGTTCTGCGTGAGGTAAGCGACCACGGCGTCATTGAACGCGACGGTGGCCGACAGCGGGTCGTTCGTCTTCTTGTCGTAGACCTTGCCGGTGATGTCAACGGCGGTTGCGGCCGGCGCGAGCTTGAACGTCGCGACCGCCAAGGTGATGGTCGCGGGGCCGGTTGGACGCGGCCGTGGGCTGTTACGGTGCAGCTTCAGTATCGTCTCGACCTGACCAGGCATTCCCATGCCCGGCACTCATCGTTCCGCGCTTAGCGCTCGTCATTCTCCGCGTGACTCGACCATCATGTCATGCCGCGCCTTGCCCCCCAGCGATAGACCAGCACCGAGAGGGCCAGCCAGACGCTGCCGAGCAAGTATGCCGCGACCACATCACTGGCCCAATGCTCCCCGACGTAGATACGTGACGGCCCAACCATCCCCACCAGGCCGAGGAGCAAAACAAGTAGCAGCGTGCGCCACCATGAACGTTTGAGCAGCGTGTAAGCCAGGAACAACACGAATCCAAAGAGAGTGGTGAAGAATAGCACGTGCCCGCTCGGGAAAGAATTATCCCCCAACTGCCTGATGACGATCACAAGGTCGGCGCTAGGTCGTGGACGAGCGATCAGAGCTTTGAGGCCGAGCCCCAGGGCCGAGCTGCCCAACACACTCGCACCGGTCACGACCGTCTCCCATTTCAGACCGAGCGCGTAGAGGAACAACAAGATCCCGGCCGCTATCAGCGCGCCCTGGGGCAGGAACCCGATCCACGTCACAGCGCGCATGAGTGCGTCAAACCAACCCGCATGGAAGGTCTGTACCGCACGCGTGACCCTCACGTCGAAAGCAGAATAGGCCCACGCCTTCGCAATCACCGTCAGGATGCCGAAGACCACCATCGCGGAAATCGAATAGACCTCGAACATCGCAGCGCGATAGCGCCGACATAGCTTCGGCCTCGTGTTCGGCAAGCGTTTGGAAGGTCCATGCTCCAATGATAGGACACCTGGTTTTGGATGTCGGGTGGTCAAGGTGCGTTACCACCTTTGGAGGGGTTGCTGCGGCGAGTGGTCACTTCGCTTTAGGCACCACAACCATGATTGCCCCGGGAACGACCTTGACATGAAGAGGAAGCTTCTCTAGCAGCTCGCCATCACACTGAATCATCTGTTTGGGGCTCGCGGAAACGCTGATGTCTTTGCCCCGCCAATGCTCCACTAGTTCCAGATTGTCCGGACGTTCCCGTTTAAGCCAGGTGAATACCATCAGCCTGAACAGACTGAGGTTAGCTTTTCGCACGACAACAACATCCAGGAATCCATCGCTGACATCTATATGCTTATCGAAAGATATGCTGCTAAACCCGAGATTTCCTGTGTTGGTGATGAGACACATTAGACCTTGAACTTCGTGCTCTTGTCCATCGATTCTGAGATGGTAGACGGCTTTCTTGGTTATCTTTAGTGCCCTGACCGCTGAAAGAAAATAGGCGAGGATGCCGATCTTGTTCTTGGTCTTGCGGTCCGCGCCTTTGACGACATCTGCCTCAAAACCAAGGCTTATTCCGACCAGAAAGTAGCGCTTGTCGAACTGCCCTACGTCAATGGTTCTCGTGTCTATCGGGCCGTGGCTCAAGAGCGTACAGGCTTCTTTAAGGTCAGTGGGTATGCCAAGTTCAGTGGCCATGACATTCGCCGAACCCCCCGGCAGAATCACCAAGGGGAGCTCTGATCCAATCAGGCCGCTGATTGCCTCCATGAGTGTGCCGTCGCCACCGTAAACAGCGAGGGCATCGATTCCCTCTTTGGCGGCAGCCTTTGCCAACCGGACCGCATCGCCCGCCTGGTGAGTAATCGATGCTTCCCACTTGATGCCGGCTTCTTTCATGGATGCATTGATAATTGACAGGGCCGGCTCTCCCCTTCCGGAGGCGGGGTTAATAATGATGTGAATACTCTTCACTGACGGGAGATGCGATTGGGGGTGTCGAGTGGTCATGGGGCGTCAGGACCTCCTGGGGGTGAATAATCGGAGGTAATCCGGGACGTTCCCCATATTGCTCCGTAAATCATTCCTCTCCCGCTCCGACGATTCGGATTTCGTCCTCGGTCAGTCCATATTCGTACACCACGGCTTCTATCTGCCTATCGGTCGCCGCTACCTGTCCCCAGAGCCCCCGTCAGCTTGGATAGCACATCACTCAGAGCTTATCGTTTGGCGTCAATCGTCTGGGACTACCGCCAGGCGCTGACCGCGGCCCACTATCGCTCGAAAGGTGGTACCAAGTCAGCCACGCCAGTGTCCATCGGTGCTTCCTTCACTACGATGAGACTCGGCAACGGCACTGCCACCGACTTAACCCTCATGTCCCGTAGCCCTTCGAAGATGACGAAATCCTCTTGAGCGCTGGCGAGCACAAATGCTGCCTCTCTGCCCTCGACGTCAGGCCTGAGTCTGAATTCGACTATCGGATAGCCCCCTCCTTCGGATCCTTCAAAATGAAGGTCCCCTTTGAGTCCCTTGAGCTCATTCAGGTAGTCGCAGTAGCGTTGGCGTTCTTCGTTCACATTCATTCCTTTCTCATCCGATAACACATTTGCGGGTGAAGTCAATGACCTCCGGCTGCAGACCGACCGGCGTCTGTTCGATCTCGCTGACGGCCGTTTACCGGTCGTTCATTATGCTCCGCCATCAACTGCTTCAATCGGCTTGCTTTACCAGGGCTATTTTCCCTGGACCTCGTTCCGGATCTTCTTTGCGGCCGAATCGATCTGCTGTCCGGCCTTTTCAACCTGCTGCCCGGCCTTCTCAACCGTTTGATCGATCTTCCTGCCGGCGCGCTCCGCCGAGCCTGGTCGTCTGCAGCCCGACTGCCCGAGAAGCAAGACCGTCAGGGCCAGCGATGTGATGCCAATTCTAAAGGTCTTCAGCATCTGTATCTCCTTTGGTAACAGACATTCATCTACACAGAGGTCAGTTCGAGGACCTGCCCCCAGTCTTCAATTGACACGCCGCAATCGGCGCTGCCCCCTCCAACTCATTGAAAGGAGGGCGGTTCTCGCTGCGGCCTTCAACTGCGGGGGCCGAAGTAGTAGCGAACCCCGAGTGCGGCGTTGCCGTTGAAGGCGGTCTCCGGAGCAAAGTCGAGGATTGGAGCCACTTCAAAGAAGACCCCAAGTGGAACAATGGGGAGCACATGCTCCGCTCCGAATGGAACTCTGAGTCCCACTCCCATCGGATTGTCCACACCGTTCGCGAGCCTGACGCGAACGCCTACACCCGTGTAGAGTGGCAAGGAGCCGACCAGCGAGGGCAGCAGGCTGCCGGTGTGAAGCAGGAGGTCACCGTGCAGGTGAACACCTTGCCCGTGCCACAGGAACGCATAGCCCAGCGCAGCATCAAGTGCGACATGATTGCCGAGCCAGAGCTTCCCGCTAAACCCGGAAGGTTCGCCGGCCATGATCCCCAGGCCAATGAGACCGGGCGCAGCGGCTGCGACACTCGTACAGATGCAGGCGACCACAGTCGCAACAAGCAGGCCATTCTTCATCATCCCTCCGATTCTGTTTATCACTCCATCTTCGGTGTGGCACTTCATCGCTTCAATCCGGGCGTCACGTTTGGTGCGGTCCGCACTCCCGTGCTGCCTCAGCACGGAGGGTATTGCGCTTCTCGCAGACGACACCCACGCCGACGTCACTCTCCGATTATCTCGTTCAGGCCCTCGATGACGAGGCGAAGTTCCTCCGGCGAGACCCTGCCAATCCTCGGGCCCAGCCACTTGGTCGAGAGCGTGCGCACCTGACCGATCTTCACATAGGACTTCTTTGGCAGCTCGGACATGGATAGCTCCAGCGTGAGCGGGAAGCCGGCCGCCCGAGGTTGATTGGTCAAGGCTGCTGCGATCACAGTGCCGGAACGTTCGTTGAAGACCTCCTGGCTCAGCACCAGGACCGGACGCCGGCCTTCCTGTCCGCGACCTCGGGTCGGACTCAACTCAGCCCGGACAACGTCACCCCTCAATACTCGGGCCACAGCGTTGCCTCCTCCGATAGACCTTCATCGGCCATCTTCCGTTCGGACACCCGGTAGAGCTTCTTACACTCCTCAGTCAGCCGGCTGCGCTCAAGCCGCGCGACCTTCTCCCTTATCGCCTCCTGCACGGCCCGGCTGCGATTCGGAAATCTCCGGCTCTTGACCAGCCGGTCCAGACGGACGAGCAGGTCACGCTCAATCGTGACTGCGACCTTCGCTGTGCTCATAGTGTTCTCCTCTACTATGATTTATTACCATACCACGCCGGAGGGGAAGGCCTTGTGACCAAGGTCGAAGCGGTCAACCAGCCGTCCTACGGCGCCAGGCGCGGTCGTTGCCGTGCCTACCGGCCCCTTCCCCGTAACCGTGACGGCTTTGCCGGAGTCGGCTCTTGTACTTGAATGCTCACCGAACCGGCCGACCCTGATGTCGTTACCCGGAACGAGTATCGATCCTTGACGTACGTACTGAAGTATACGCCCTTCGCGGGAGCCGCCGAGATTCCCACGTACACGTCACGGGGCACATCGGTGTACTCGTAGACGGCGCCGCTCCGAAAGGTGATGACCAGCCTGCGACTGCCTTCGTCGTAGCTTACAGACCCCGGGTCGTCGGACTGGGCCTGCTCTACGCGAGTTACGTTCGGTTGTGACGCGGAAGGATTCTTCTTCCCGCAGCCGAATGTGGTCACTGCGACGAGCAGCGCGAGGCTCAACAAGAGCGCGGAGATTGTCAGTGGTCGCTTTCCGGATCCTGTCATGAGGCTACCTCCATTGGTTGCCAGAACTTCCTGTGATACGGCCGGATTTGGCTTTGCCTCCGTAGAGGCATTGGGCGCGGAAGGATCAGTGTCAAACGAGCGCAACGCGGCAGCACCGTGAGGAAACCCTTCCTTCAGCGCCGGAGCTTTCTCTGTTCGTCTCCGATCCCGTCCTGAGCCAAGCCCGTCGGGGCGGCGCTGTCGCACGACCCAGGGACCTTCGTTCAAGGCCTTTCACAGTGCACTTGCCGTGCCAGAAAGACGTACACGCACATGCCGTTACCACCCACACTGGAGCTACGCAGGACGAGGCGGCTCCAAGCAAAGCCGTGGGTTGGCTGTGGCTTGAGCGTGGCCCGGATGCGCACCGGACGCCGGGCTGCTCCCGGCGACGTCTCCCTAAAGAGACGCCGATTCTCTCCATGGAGACAAACCTCGGCCCGCGGCGGCGCCCATCGTGCTGATGATGCCCGGCCGGTCGGTGATTATTGACGCGATCAAGGAGATCCGCCGCTATTATGGGGCCCGGAGGTTCACGCAACCGCTGTCAGGCATCATCGCGGGCCGGCGAGACTACTTGGCGAAGCCGACGTTCGAGGACGACCACGCCGTGGACGTCGGTCTGCTACTCGACGCCGCGGAGGCGGCTGCCGTGAAGGCTGCGATGCAGACTGCGGTCAGGAATGCTGGCCGGATAGCGGGCGGAAGAGTCGGGATGTTGGCGGGCCAGAGGATATGCGTTTGGCGGTCGGGCCGACAGACGCCGCATGGCGCGTACGAACGGAAAGGGGAGGCGTGAGCCTCCCCCTTTCGACAGTGCGGTCCTGCTGCTGCTACTTTTCGCCGAGGATTTTGAACTCGACCCGCCGGTTCAAGGCGCGCCCGGCGTCGGTCTCGTTCGTGGCAATCGGCATGCCCTCGCCGTAACCACGGGAGGTCAGGCGCGACATGTCGATGCCGAGTATCTGCACGAGGTAAGTGACCACTGAAGCGGCCCGCCGGTCGGACAGCGACAGGTTGTACGCATCCGAGCCCTTGCTGTCGGTGTGGCCCTGGATTTCGACGTTGATGGTCGGGTTCTCCTTGAGCATCTTGGCAGCGTCTTCGAGGGCCGGCCGCGATTCGGGCTTGATGGTCGACTTGTCGAAGTCAAAGTAGATGCCCTTTAGCGTGATCGACATGCCTACCTTGAGCATTGCGAAGTCACGCACCTGCGGCTTGCCCTTCTCGACGATGAGCGCCGCGGTCTGCTTCACGTAGTCCTTCGACTCGACCACGACCGTGTATGAGCCGGGCATCAACTTGGCCTTGTACACGCCGGTCGCCGGGTCGGTGGTGACCACGGCGTCATTGAACGCGACGGTGGCCGACAGCGGGTCGTTCGTCTTCTTGTCGTAGACCTTGCCGGTGATGTCAACGGCGGTTGCGGCCGGCGCGAGCTTGAACGTCGCGACGGCCAGCTTGCCGTCTTCGACTGCCAGGGTGATGGTCGCGGGGATGTACTTGTCGGCGCTCGCGGTCAGGGTGTAGACGCCGGTTTCAACCTTGTCGACCCTGAACGAGCCGGCGGCGGCGTCGGCGTTGACCGGCCCAAGCCTGGTGCCGGGGAACTCGATGCGGGCGGCCATCGGCGCGCTGGTGACGGCGTCAACGACGGTGCCGGCAATCGTACCGTAGGTCTTGAGCGATCGCAGCCTGAACTCGTAGTTGATGACTTTGCCGTCCTCGACCGCCAGCGGCACTGTCTGCTTGTTGTAGCCCGAGGCGGTGACCTCGACTACCGTCACGCCGGTTCTGACCTTCTTGACTTCGAACACGCCGGTAGCCTCGGTGGTGAACGACGCCATCCTTTCGTTCTCCGGGAAATTGACGTCCGCGGTGAGCGCGGCGCCGGTCTTCTCATCGATGACTCTGCCGGTTATCGTGCCGTACTTGACCTTCGGGCGCGCGCCGAACGGCGTCGCGATGATGAGGCCGGCTATCAGTTCGTTGTTGGCCTTTTGGCCCATGGCGAAGGCGTATGCGGCCTTGAAGGAGACCGCGTTGATGTTGCCGAACACGACACCCGGAGTGATGTAGACGTGGCCGTTATCGGTATCGAACATGCCGGTGGAGGCGGGGGGCTGCACTGACATCACTTCCCCGAACAGCGCGAATCCGCGGCCGGCCAGTTCGACGCCCAGGCCGAACCGGGTTTCGTCGTTGATCTTGCCGTAGTTGATCATCAGGTTGGGCGCGGCCGCCATCAAGTCCTGGAACTGCAAGGTCGCGAGGCCGGCCCAGGAGAGCTTCGAACCGCCGTTGATGCCCGCTTGCGGGATCGCCTTCGGGTCGAGCCATTCCACGTTGTCGGCGTCGTTTCTGCCGGTCGTGAATGTGTAGGAGCTGGTGAAGCCCAGTTTCACGACCGGTATGATCGGTATGGACAGCTTACCGCCGGCTTTGAGGTCGTGCATGCCCATAATGAACTGGTTGCTGCCGGCCATCGACGGTGACTGGAAAACCCCGCCCCACGAGCCGAACACCTCCACGCCGACATACTTGGTGACAACCGGCGCGTAGCTCAGTTCCGGCGCGATGAGGTCCAGGACCCATCCCTTAGTCGTGGAGTCACTGAATAGCGGGTTGCGTCCGAGTCCGTGGAGCGATATGGACAGCCCGGCCTCGTCCTCCACGAGCGCGTTCTGGATGCGCAGCAATCCTCTCCCGCCCCCGAAACCGGGGTATGCGAACACGAGCGCGGGCAGCACTGCCATTAGCAGTGCCAGTACTGACACTCTTACTCTCACCTTTCCTCCTGTGGCTCCTGCGAGCCTCTGTGCGTGCTTAACCGAATTCACACTACTGCAGCCGTTTGACGACGTCGGCCGCGGGCGTTGCGGTGCCTACCGGCCCCGTCCGCGTCCCCGTGAAGACCGCGGCGGCTTTGCCGGAGTCGGCTCTTGTACTTGAATGCTCACCGAACCGGCCGACCCTGATGTCGTTACCCGGAACGGGTATCGATCCTTGACGTACGTACTGAAGTATACGCCTTTCGCGGGAGCCGCCGAGATTCCCACGTACACGTCACGGGGCACATCGGTGTACTCGTAGACGGCGCCGCTCCGAAAGGTGATGACCAGCCTGCGACTGCCCTCGTCGTAGCTTACAGAGCCCGGGTCGTCGGACTGGGCCTGCTCTACGCGAGTCCCGCTCACTTGTGGCGCGGAAGGACTCTTCTTCCCGCAGCCGACTGTGGCCGCTGCGACGAGCAACGCGAGGCACAACAAGAGCGGGGGGATTGTCAGCGGTCGCTTTTCGAAGTCTGTCATGAGGCTACCTCCTTTGGTTGCCAGAACTCTCTGTCGTACGCCCAGGTTTGGCCTTGCCTCCAGGGTAGTTGGTCATCAGCTACCTCCGGGGCGGCAGGCTGGCAAGGATGCGGTCCACCTTCGTGAACCGCATCCAGGCCCGGTCGGAACTGAGTCCGAGAACGACCACCAGCCCGCCACCGAGATAAACCATGCCGAGAACCAGCAGAATCAGCGCCTTGGCCGGCAGGCTCCAGGGCAGCCACGCGAAGACCGCGACGTGGACCAACACGAACCCGCTCAACGCCAGCAGCAAAGAGAGACCCAGGCCGAGCAAAGCGATGAATGCCTGGCGCACCTTCCTGACGCCGGCGACATAGACTGCGGCCGCTTCGATCTGCAGGATGTCCTGCACGCGACCTATCCAGCGGCGGAACAGCGCTGACAGGATTCCCAGGACGAAATTCATGCCGCGTCGTGTCTACGCCGCGGCCGACCGATGAGGAGCCCGAGTAGCAGCCCGCCGACCGCCGCGCCGCCGACATAGTACCAGGGGTGCTTGCGTAAAGAATGGTCAACGGCAGAGGCGGCCACTTTGGCCGTTTCGCCGACTTCCCTGCCGCCCTCTTTCATCCAGTTGGCGGATGCACCGGCGGCGCCGCCGATTGCTGCCCGCAGGTCGGTGTACTTCTCGGCGAGCAGTCTCTGCAGTTCCTCGCGCCTCTCCTTGGCGGCTTCGTTCAGATGAGCCAACGCTTCGTTGAGTTTCTCCGTGCCGGCTGCTGCGTGAATCATTTCTTTCTCTTTCATTTTGCTGTTGTCCTCTCTTGTTTGCTCGCTGCGTCCGCGCCACCTTGTACCCGGTCGGCGCGTTCTTCACGTTCAGGGAATTCTCCTGCCCTTCACCAGCCGATAGATGATCAGCACCAGGGCAATGACGAGCAGGATGTGAACCAGCGCGCCGCCGATGTGCGTAAGCAGGCCCGCCAGCCACAGAATCAGCAGGGCGATGGCTATTGCCCAGAACATACCTTCACCTCTCTTTCTGCGTTTCATGTCCATTTGCTGTCTCCGGCTCAGCCGACTCTCCTGCCGGTTACCAGCCGCCAGACGATTATCACGAGCCCGATCACAATCAGCGCGTGAATCAGCGGAGTGCCGATGTGGAACGCGAAGAAACCCAATGCCCACAGCACGAAAAGGACGATGGCGATTAGCCAGAACATACTCTACCTGCCTTTCACACTTCGAACCTGCCTGCTATCCACGCGCAAGTCCCGGCAGCGCGCCGGTCTTGCTCGTCGACATCACTCATCATAGGTGCACTGCCCGTAGCTAATCCTGTGATGACCCGCTGAAGTAGTAGCGGAAGCCGATTGATCCCTGGGGACCGAACATGTTCCTGCTCGGCGGTACCCCAGTCACGTCAAATGTGGGGACCACTTCCAGGAACAGGCCGATTGGCACGCTGGCAAAGACGTACTCGAGCCCGAACGGCACCCGGATTCCGATTCTCATGTCCGGGTAGTCGTGGTTGTCCCCCATCACGACGCGGGCGCCAACGCCGATGTAGAGCGGCAGATAGCCATCCTCCGACGACTGCAGCAGGCTGTTGGTGTGCCACAGCACGTCCCCGTGGAAGCTGAGTGCCTGCCCGTACCACAGGGTGTAGCCCAGCCCGCCGTCGATCGCGACGTGGGGGCCGGTCCACACCTTGAGGCTGAGCCCGGAAGGGTTGCCACCCATAAGACCCAGGCCGAGGCCCTGAGGTCGGGCGACGGCAACACCGATGCAGATGCTTGCGATGGCAAGCGCGGTCACTACTTTTCGGTTCATCTTTTCTCCTTTGCGGTCATCTACTTGTTACCTGTCAACTCCCTGTCGGCAATTTCAGAGGGGTCGGCAAGCCGCCGGTCGGGAGGCGTCATGGTTGACCGGACTGCCGCCGACCCCGTGCAGACCTTGGATGATCGGGCGACCATCATCCGCGAACGCGACAGCAGCTATGTGGAACGTAGTACTGCACCGCAGATACTCCGTGCTGTCGCCCCCAGTGTTTATTCCCTTCCGGACCGTACAAGTGCACTTAGTGTGCCAAGGAAGGCCTCGCCTTGGTCCTTGTGTTGTGCGCCCCACCCGCCTGTAAGCTTGCAGT
This sequence comes from Caldifarciminota bacterium UBA2258, assembly GCA_002347155.1. Classification (GTDB taxonomy): domain Bacteria; phylum Hydrothermota; class Tepidihabitantia; order Tepidihabitantales; family Tepidihabitantaceae; genus UBA2258. The sequence goes on along the minus strand of DDXO01000068.1, from coordinate 26,855 downwards.
CCGCGCGCCGGTGGTCTGTCGTGGCAGCGCCGTGGTTGTATCCCTAGAGAGACACATGGAACTGGGAAGGCGAGAGTGCCTCGCGTATTCAATTGCGGCGTAGGGACATGTAACATTCGAGGATACACAGGGCTAGTCCCTGGCACTTGACGGATTAGCGATTCCGCAGCGCTTCATGATGCGGTAGAGGCTCGTACGCAATATGCCCAACCTGGCAGCCGCCTGGGCAACGTTGCCATTTGTCTGCGCAAGCACCTTCTCAACCGCCCGGCGCTCCGTGCGCTCCAACGCAGCATGGAGTGCGCCGTCCGTTCTAGCGTTGGGCACGGTGCCGGTTCGTCTCACTTCGCATCTCGGTCCCTGTTTCGTCGGCCGTATCGGCCGGACCTTGGCTGGCGCCGCAGCGTTTCGCTCGGAGTTGCGGGGCGCAATGTGCAGCGGCTTCGTTCTATTTCCCAAGGACTTTCTTCACCTGGCCGACCTTCTCCTGCAGTTTGCCGGCTTTCTTCTCTCTTTTGCCCTTGCGTTCCAGCTTGCGATTCCTGGTGACCTTCCCCGCAATTTCCTTGATACTGCCTTTCACCTCGTGAAGCTTGCCTTCAGTTTTGTCCTGCCTGCTCGATTTCACGACATTCCTCCTATCGTTGTAAAGTTCTTCTCGTCAATAGAGCGCGTCACCAGGGTCAGTCGGGACCAGCCGATATGGCCTCCCGCGAGCTGGGACTGCTTCCCTGGCGATATCCTCCGGTCGATCACTCAGGGGTGCCGTCGCATCACGGCGCACGCCGGCTGTCTGGTCCAGCGATTCGGCAGGCGCAACCGGTTGGCCTTGTATACCGCCGTCGGGGCGGCCCTGCTCTTGGCTACTACTCGCGGGGTTCAGCATACTTATCTCCTTCTCGTCCTACTGGGACGATGTCAACCTTAAAGTCGGATCCCAAGGCCGCCGGACAGTTTCTCTTGCACACCCGGCATCGTTCCGGCACCATGTCTCGTCGCCTCGACGGCGCATATGCACCTGCCGTGCCGGAGACAACGGAGGTGCGACTGCCGGTGCCGGGCCACAGTGAACTTGGCAAGGCGAAGCGAAGATGTGGGCTGTCGATGGTCTGAGAGCAGTTCGGTGCGGGGCGGAGTCTTGTGCCTCGGCCGGCGGATGTCTCCCGCAAGAGACTGTCATTCTCCCAAGGGAGACAAATCTCCTGGTGCAGCGGGGGCGGTTCAGTCTTCGGTACGCGTCCGGGTCGGAGGAGCGGTTCCGTGGCCTGAGCCGGATGCCGTCAGGCGGGGTGGCGAGCACACTGCTCGCCGCAGGCAGCACGAATGCGGCAACCACTATCTGAGCTCGGGTTCTTCCTCCGGCCAATTCTCATTCCCCCGGTCCGGGGTTTCCCTGCGCGAGGTTCGGTTCGTACGCGGACACGTTGTCGACCAGGATGGCCCGCGCCTTGCCGCGCTCGATGAGCGTACCCTTCACCCGTACCTTGTGCTCCGCGTAGTCCGCAAGCAGGTAATGTGATGCCGGGCCCGACGGTGTGCTCTTCGTTACCGGGTAGAGCACGTACCCGGAATCATCGACCAACACCAGCGGCTCGCCGAACCTGGCGAGTTTCACAGCCGAGTCGCCAGGCCCGGACCCGTCCTGGCCCATCCACGAGTTCAGTCCGACGACCCTTGCGACGACCTCGACGCGGGACGGTTCCTCAGCCGGAATCGGCGCATCGACTGCCGGGTCGTGCTCCGAGGTCACGTACTGAATGACAATCGCTTTCTCCGGGCCCCGCCGGATGAGCCGGCCGCCGATTCTTACCCTTTGCTGGGCATAGGACTTGAGCTTGAGGTTGATCTCGCGGGTGATGGCCGGCGGCCTGAGCTGGATCGGGAAAACGATGGTGCCGTCGTCGGTGAGAAGGACCAGCGGCGTGCCTGCTTCAGCCGACGCGACGGAGCGTCGCTCGTATTGCGGGCCACGGACTCCCTGGCCCAGCCATGAGTTCGCGTCCACGACCCATCCCGACACGGCAGAGCCCACAGCATCGGCTACTGCGTCTCTGACGACTTGCGCCGTGATGAGCGCGCCGGCCCTCGCAAGTGACGCGAGCAGAAACACCGCCACGACTATCCGTTTCGCACTAATCACGATGTCTTTCCTCCGTATTCGGAGCAAATGGCTGCGCTCCTTGGCGCGGTCGGTTCTGACTGTTACCAGCGAGGGCTCCAGTCGAGCCCGATGCTGTCCGAGAGCTTCTCGGTCTAGAGGCAGATGGACGTCAAAGGCACGTCCAATATGATCTCCTGACCAGTCTTGTCGCGGCCGTCGCGTCAGTGTCCGATTGAGTCCCAGACGGCAGTTCCTGCGAGTCGGACTGACAGGCGAGGCCGGCCTGAGGTACTGGGCCGGCCTCGCTGCCTCGGCGGGGGTCAGAAGACTTGATGTCAGTTGCTGCTGCCGATTCCGCCGATTCTGGTGCAGCCTCGGTTTGTCCCGTCCGGACGGGTTGCGGGTAGAATCCGAGCCTCACTAGCGTCTCAACAGAAGGGTGTTGTCGGGGACAGCCGAACGTTCCTCGGATGCCGATTGGTCAGGACGCCTACCCCAATCAGGTTTGTGCAAGCTGTCTTGCCAGACCGCGGGCACTTTGATAGTGTGCCGGACCACTAACGGCGACGTACTTGCGGTAGGTGGCGCGAGCAAGTCATGGTCTTTCATGATCCATCGAATTGCACTTTGTGTGCCAGTGCAGGCCGAGCCGGCGGCGCGTTTCGCCTCTGCACTTCCGTACTTGCTGTCCGTATGTGACTGATGTATGACGGCGGCGCAGGAGTTGACTCTACAGGGGGCGTGTTGTCGCCGATGGGAGACACGCCATGCCGCTCCGCTTGTTGGAGATTGGCAACTGGTTCATGCTCGTGCCGACGAGGACGTCAGCGCGCTCTGTGCAGAGCCCGTGTTTGACCGTGCTGAGAGGCCGGGATAGCCTCAGTAGGACCCTCCTGTTCGCTCCGCAAGAAGCTGTCGGCGGCTACTTTGGCCTCAAGCCGCCGACAGCCTTCTTCTCGTGACGCTCAGCTCAGTGTAACTAACGACGTGAGAAATCGAATGCTTATTGTTTTGACTGAGACAGCTCCGGTTGCTTCCGTCGCAGGCGCGGCCCGTTTGTGACTTGAGCTTGGCAGCAAACCGTAACGTTCTCTGCGACGCGAAGTCAGGCGGCACTGCAGCGGCAGTTGTCTCCTTGATGAGACAGTCACTCTCCCAAGGGAGACATACCCTGCCTTGTGCGGCTGCACCATGATTGGATCTGCGGAGTGACATGCAAGTCTGAGGCAGAAAACACCTGGATCGAGCGGTAGCGGGAAGTGCTGTAGCCAACGATGTTACATGTAGGGCATGGGTTGCCTTGACGGCGATGGCTTCACAACCTCGTTCTGTTCCTTGTCCGATACCTCTTCCAGGGCGGTCCACGTTCTTGCTTCGTGAGCAATGGGGTGTCTGTATCCCTGGGGAGAATGACCGTCTCCTCACGGAGACTACGTTGGCCGGAGCGGCCCCTGCAAACCGTGCCCGACGTCCGATTCATCTTCTGGCCTCCAGCGTACCTGGCAAATCGGGACGGAACCAGCGACCATCCTGTGAGGCGGCGCGCCCGACAACGGTCCGTCCGAACCACCCGACAGAGCCTGCCAAACACCTCATCGACCGGGCGCCATTGGTGGTGGCACGAGTGATGCACTCGGCTGGTTCATGGAGTACGTGCGCGGTATTGATGATCGGCTTCCTCGCCGCACCTGTCGCTTTCCTGCTGAGTGGGTGAAGTCGTGAAGTCAGCTATCAGACTTGGCTCGGGGAAGCCTGAGGTGACGCTCTACTGGGCCGAACCGGTCGACTCTCACGCGCCCAGGCTGCCGGTCCGGCTCACGAAACGCGGACCGAGAGTCCCTTCGAGGTACGAGCCGGCAGTGCTGAAAACCATGCAGGAGAGATAACTACGACCCTGAAGGAGTTTCACCATGCCGTCGCCACGTAGAACATGGCGGCGGACGGCAGGTTCGGGGCGCCGGCATCCGGACGTGATGTCGAGAGTCCGGAACTCGTTCGGTGTGGAGTCGCTATTCCCCGTCTTCCCCGTGGGCCTGTTTCTGAAACTGGTCTCGGCATCAGACCTGACGCCCTGGAACGAGTGGTCAGGCTACAACAAGCTCAACCGGGGTCCGGTGCTGGCTAGGCGAGTCTGATTCGGCGGCAGCGGCCCCGTCGGGACGTTTCCCATCAACTCGGATCGGGCATGGATGAAGTTCGCGAAAGTTGACCGGATTATCGCCGGCCTCGGTAGCCGGCAAAACGTGAAGTCAAAAGGAGTGCTGACATGAAGACTGCTTCTAGTCCGAAGTACGAGGCCCCGCGCGCGGTTAGCCTGAGCGATGCTCAGACCGGCATGGGGGCAAACTGCGATTCAGGTTCGACTGCCCAAGCGTATTGCGAGAATGGCGGCAGTCCCCTTGCAGAGCGTGGTTGCACGGGCGGCAGCTCAGCAAATGCGCGCAATGGCGCTGGCGCACTGAACTGGTAACTCCGGACTGTGCTGACGGTTGCCCGGGCGAGTCGAGAAGAGACCGACCGACAGGGCTCTGCGGCTCATACCAGGATCCGCGTCGCTGACCTGCCTGAACGGCCGCACGGCACCGCTGACGTCCGGGAAGTAAGTAACAGAGGGACAGGCTTCGGTCTGTCCCTCCCTTGTTGCAGGCTGCCGGCCCTTCATCGTTCTCGCCAAAGCTCTCAAGAAAGCTCGCCGGAAAGCTCAAGTGTAGGTCGTCTCAGAACTCGTTCGGATCGAGTATTCGACGCGCTGTTCGTCGCGCGGGCGCGCGAAGTCGCGCGTCAGATTTCATCTGAATTCTCGCCGGAAGCTTCGTCCGAAACCTGGTCAAGAGCTTCGCCGGAAACCACAATCGAAGCCTCATCTGAGTTCTTAGTCCGACCCTCGGCTCATTGGATGCTAAAGCGCTCGCGTCATCGCTTCACGTAGTGCTCGGCTCAAGCCTCACGACAACGTCTGGTCAAAGTTCCGCTTCGAGCTTCAAGTCAACCCTCGCGTTGACGCTCGTTTGGATCCTCTGTCTGTACCTTGACCTTAACCTTGGCCTATTCCTTCTTCGACTGATACCCCCCAGGCAGTCTCCAGTCCGCTACCCCCACGGGAGAATTGTGGTTCGGGCTGAGCCCGACCACTACATGTAGATTGTCGGGAACCGCCTGCACGCCCGCCCGAAATGGCTCGTTTTGGGTGTCACCGATACTGGGGGAACCACAGTACCCAATCCACAGGCAGGAGGCCGACCCGAGGCGCTGGGCCGGCCCTCCTGTCTTGGGGCGCTGAAGCCTTATGTCGTCTTGCTTTGCAGATTCCGACGGTACTAGTCCGCACCGATGCCAAGCGGCGATGAAGCCCGAGCATAGAGTAATACAGGTCCTGCCGTCCCAGACGGCGGCCGGGCGGTCACACCGGCGCCGCCACGGGACGGGCGATCCTCGGTCGGTGCCGAGCGGTCATGAAAGACGCTGGAGGCTGCCAGCTTGGTCCCGTCTCTTATCCCCATCGCGGCCATCTCCCGAGGGTTGAGCCAGGCCTGGCCGCGCTCGACGTCCGCGCGGCTGTCAATGCTGAACGGCGCCGGCGTCTGCTCCTGGCACAGCCAGACTGCGTCGCCGTGTCTAAGACCCAGCCTGCGCACCGTCTCCGGGTTCATGCAAGCCCAGCCGGATGCTGACTGCTCGGACGAGCGAGCGACAAGACTGCGGGTGGTAGCGTAGCGGTGCGCCGCGCTTGGCTGTCGGAGCGAAAGTGCGTACTCGACCAATGTGCGCAGAGAGTCGGTATCAAGGCCCGGCCAGGGTCGGATCTTGGCGACGGTCTCGACCAGCATGCGGGGCGCCAGACCGGCTCGCAGGAGTGACCGCACAAGCTTCTGCGGGTGGTACGCTTCGCGCCGGCCATCGCGCTTCACGAGCTCAGATACAACTTTCTCCATCAGCAATCTCCTTTTTGTACGATCGAGGTGATGCAGCTTTCGTGCCCGGAAGCGATAGAGAGAGAGCATCGCCGCTCACCCTGATGTAACTAACGATGTGACAAGTTGAGTACCTGTCGTCTTGACAGAGACAGCTCCAGTTGCCGCCGTCGCAGACACTTGCCCCTTCGCGACCAGGGTCGGGCAGCGGACCGTAGCATTCTGGGTTACATGACGTCAGGCGGCACCACGGCCTGAGTTGTCTCCCCGTGGAAACGGTTATTCTCCCGAAGGAGACAACCTCCTGTCCTGTGCGGCGCTGCGACTATCGTATCTGTGGAAAGAGATGCAGCCTCCCCGCGAGAGGCAAGACACTTCGAGTGCCACGCGGGAGCAGAGTCGCCCCAGTTGGCGATGTTATGAATCGAGCATCATTGCCCCTTGACGGCGACGGCTCCATCAGCCGCCGCCGTGGGCAATTGCTGTGTCGTCCTGAATCCTTAGTCTGATATCAACCAGCGGAGACCGGGAACCGTCTGGTATTCCGTCGTAAGCGTCACCGACGTACCCGAGAGAGCTGCGACTTTGATCTTGGCGAAGTGGTCCTCGGCCGACCAGCCGTCGTTGCCGGGATCCAGCCACAGGGAGTAGACCGAACTCTCGGAAATCGTGCGCGCGACGCTGTAAACCGCCCCGGGCACGGGAGCAATCGTGAGGTCTTCGAGATTCGTCCCGCTTGCGGCGGCCGATGAGTTGTTCTTGGTGTTGTAGACCGGGTCATACGAATTGGGCGAACGCAACTGGATGGCACCTGCAGTCTGGGTGGTATCGAGTACGAAATCAACATCCGAAGCCTGGGTCAGCGGAATCGCTATTGCGGTACCGGTCGCATCGAAGTAGAATGCGTGGTTGATCTGCTGCGAATCTGCCGTCGAATAGACCGCGACGTTGCTGGTCTTCTTGACCGTTGTCGTAAGGCTCCACTTATCACTTTCGCTTGATTTCGCGACCGCCGAAATCTGGATCAGCTTGGCCGGAGACGACACGTCGTAGGAGTAAATCCCGGAAATGATCGAGTGCGGGACGCCATCAACGTACACTGTATACCCGGTAGCCTTTTCAACCATGGTCCACGTAAGGCGGAGCGTCGCGCCGTCGTTAACCGGCGTGTAGCTGACCGTCGGCATCACGAGACTGACCGGTTGATTGCACGAAATGACCAGAAGCAGCAGCACTCCCAGTGTTGTCGACAGATACTTCATACGGATCTTCCTTTCTTGCGTTGACCGGCTGACAGGCGAAGCCTCGCTGGGCTTGAGTTTCAGCCGGTACAGTCTTCAGGAGTCGTGGCATTGTATCTTGCCATGCTCCATTATGGGCACGAAGCGTGCCACCAACCAACGCCGCCGTCTCCGCCTGGGTCGGCGCCGCAGCATGACGTCTCAGCCGGACGGCGGCGAAGCGCCCTCAGTACGTTTCTATGCCATCAATGACTGAGAAGTCGTGTCCGGCGTTGTTGACAAACTGGGCATGCACGAGAGCGGGCGCACACCTGAGGACGTCGTAGACGTCCTTGGGCACGTCGTGATAGATGTAGCGGCCCCGGTCGGCGAATTCCAACACCATCATGCCGGTAGCGGAATTGTAGAGGATGCCGGCCTTCTTCTTTGTGGTCCTGACTATCTTCATTTCTCTTCCTTTGCTGCTGATAACTTTGCGTGCCTGTCCTGTTCGGTCCTGCGTTCGGCGAACTGCCGGGAGACTCGTGACTGGCGCAATGCCGCCAGCTTCCGACCAATGTCGGCTGCGGGTCCGTGCGCGCCTTATTCCCGCAACCGTCACGACAACCGGTTGTTGGCGGTCTGGTTACCGGAGGCATTGGTAACACAGGTTGTCGTTTCCATGGGGTCTCGTGTAACCCACTTTCAACATGGCAGGATGTGTGCCAAGGTCGCGGCGGGTGGCGTTCCGAGACGGTGACAGCAGCGCCATGGCCGGTGTTGTCTCCTTGAGGAGACCGCCATTCTCTTTCGGGAGACAAATCGCGGGCCACTACAGGGGAAAGTTGGTCCTTGTTCTGGGTGTGCGACGGCGAAGCGATTCCGTAGCGCTTCATGACTTGGATGATCGACAGACTGCGCTGCCCGGGGGACAACGGCTCAGACGATTTGCCTGGTGAGAACATGGATTCGTTCCGTCCGGTGCGGTGTTTGAGACCTGGCCCAGGGAACGCTGGCACGATTGCTGCTGTGAGGGCATCGAAACGCAGGGGAGGTTAGCTAGCGGATTCGTGCTTTCTTGTTCCAGCTTCCGTGCCGAGTGATCGCGGAGGTCTGTGAGGAGAGGCCCGGCTCGGTCTGACACGAGCTGTCGGCGGCTACACGCGCCTCAAGCCGCCGACAGCTCCCATTTCCCGTGGCCCCGCCCTGGCTGTAACAGGCGATGTGACGCCCGCGTGTCTATTGCCTTGACGGTGACTGTTCCATCTGCCGTATTCCTGGACCCTCGCCGATTGCCGTCCCTGTGGCGCGAGGGTTGTACCCGAACGAGACATGTTGTCTCCGACGGGAGACTGGTCTCGGCGTTTGGAGCGGGGGCGGCGGTCGGTGCTCTACGCGGGGGGCTCGACCTTGGACTGCGTCTGTGAAGCGATTCCGTAGCGCTTCATGATTCGGTATAGGCTGGGACGGACAATACCCAACCTGGCGGCCGCCTCGGCAACGTTGTAGTTGGTCTGCACCAGGACTCTCTCGACGGCCTCGCGCTCGGCGCGTTCAAGGGCCTCTTTAAGAGTTCCGTCCGTCGGGACCTTGGCCTCGGCGCCGAGAAACGAACGCAACTCCTCGGCCTCGACCGGGTTCGTTTCGGCCAGGATGACAACGCGCTCGACGAGGTTCCGCAGTTCACGGACATTGCCGGGCCAGGGATAGCCGTTGAGCGTGACCCAGCTCTCCGGGGAGAAACTGACCAGCCGGCCGTAGTCCGCGCAGAACCGGTCAAGGAAATAGGTGGCGAGAAGCCCGATGTCCGCTCCCCGTTTCCGCAGCGGCGGGACATCGATAGCCACGACGTTCAGGCGGTGGTAGAGGTCCTCCCGGTAGAGGTTGTGCTTGATCAGCTCATGCAGGTCTTTGTTGGTCGCGGCGACTACTCTCACGTCCAAATGGAGAACGTCGTGGCCGCCGACGCTCTGGATTTCCGAGTCGTTCAGGAAGCGCAGCAGCTTCGCCTGCGCCGACAGGCTCAGGTCGCCGATTTCGTCGAGGAACAGGGTGCCGCCGTCCGCCTCTTGTATCTTGCCGGCCCGGGCCGCGACCGCGCCGGTGAACGCGCCCTTCTCGTGACCGAAGAGCTCGCTTTCTATCAGTTCCTGAGGAATCGCCGCGCAGTTCAGCGCGACGAAGCTCTCGCCGGCGCGCGGGCTCCGCAGGTGGACCGCTCGGGCCACGAGTTCCTTGCCCACTCCGCTCTCGCCGGTGATGAGGACACTGGCGGCAGTCGGGGCGACGCGGTCGATGAGGTCGCACACGCGCTGCAGCTCCGGCGAGTCGCCGACCATTCGGAATTGCCCTTCCAGCTCTTTGCGAAGCCGGCCCACCTGTTGATGCAGCTTGTCGGAGGTCAACGCTTTCCTGGCGGTGAACTGGATGAGGCTGTGGGTCTTGGCCTCAGCTTCTCTGAGCGCCGCCACGCTGGCCGCCAACGCCTGGCGCTGCGCCTGGAGGTGCTGGACCATCTCGCGGGAGACTTTGAGTTGGGCAGGGTCGGCGCTCATAAGACAAATGGCAGCGCCTTCGGATTGGTCCAGCAGGCCGGCCCAGGCGTAGACCGGTATCGACCCGCCATCCGCGCCGGTCAGGACCAGCCGCGCGTCGGTCGGTCCCTGTCGAGCCGTATCGAGCAGGCTGACCAGGTCGCGCTGATGGTCGGAATGGACGTGCAGGGCGAAAGGTTTGCCGACGAACTGCTCGAGCGGGACCCCGAGCATGCCGGCCAGGGCCTTGTTGGCGAAGATGACCGTCCCGTCCGGGGCTACGGCCATCCCGGCTTCGTTCATCGTCTCGACCGTCAGGCGGTAAGCGTCCTCGCCCTGGTCGAGCGTGAGTATCTGGTCGCCCCGGGTTCCGGAGACGACTACGGCGTCCACGTCGCCTTCGCGAATGGCGCGGAGCGTTTCTTCCGCCTCGGCCAGCCGGTGCCGGAGGTCATCGAGCTGTGCGCGCAGCTCCTTTGAAGACTCGCCCCGGCGTTCGCTCACTTTCCTCTCCCTGCTTCTGTCCTCCGTCCTCCGTCTTCCATCCTTCGTCTCCTGCCGCCCAGCCTGCGCGTCCTCATCCCCAGACCCGATATTGAACCACAAGGACACCAAGAACACCAAGCAGACCGATGCGCCCGCGTTCCGCGTCTTCTTTGTGTCTTTGTGTCTTGGTGGTGGACTCCTATGTCGGCTTCGGGATTCATCTCGGCCGCAGGTCGAGACCGACCAGGACCCGTTCCCGGTTCGACAGGTCGCCGATGATTTTGCGGACCGGTACCGGCAGCTTGCGCACCAGCGTAGGCACCGCCACGATCTGGTCGCCCCGCGCCAGGCGCGGGTTGCGCAACAGGTCAACCACCTCGATGCTGTACACACCGTGCAGGTGTTCCTCGCAAAGTTGCTTCAGGTTCTCGAGGGCCTTCACCGCCCGGGGCGTGTAGCCCGCGATGTAGAGCTTCAGGTCCCATGTCCCGGTTTTGGGGCTCGATGTCGCTTTGGTCATGTGCCGTTCCCTTCTTCTTGTGCTCCGTCGCTGTCGGCCTTCCGGAGACGGGCCAGGCCTTTGGTGTCATGGCGCGCGGCAGCGGAACGATTCAACTCCTGTTTGGCGGCCATGGTCGTTTCCTGTTTCAGTTCGGCGAGCCGGGACTGCAGTTTCTGCATCTGGGCTTCCAGTGCAAGCCGTTCGTGGGTGATTTCCCGCTGCCGGCGCCGGGAGGCCTGGTCGGCGGCGTCGGCGTCGGCCTTGTCGCGCGACTCCTGGATGGCGCGAGCTGAGCCGGTGCGAACCTCGCCGCTGCCGGTATACACGTCCGCCAGTTTGATGCCGTTGTCGGTGAGCGTGAACTCGCGCATCTGGTTGGAGTGCGCCATGCCGCGGCTCTTGAGGACGTACAGGATTCGGTTGCGCTCGCCGGCCGACTCGACCATTTGCAGCAGGAGCCAGGTGTCCATCAGCGAGGAGACACTGGTCTCGGTCGCATCGATGGGGGTGCCGCCTTCGGTCAGGCTGGTGAACAGCGTGGTGATGGTTCGGCTCTTGAGGAAATCGACCACCCGCATCAGCATCGCTTTAACCTCGCCCGGCTCGCCGATGCTGGTCAGGCCGGTTATCGGGTCCATTACTACGACGTCGGGGTGCAACCGGGCAACGAGGTCATGTAGGGTGACCAGGTGGCTCTCCAGCCCGTAAAGCGTCGGCCGGACCGAGTGAAACTGCAGACGTCCAGCGCGCACGTACGGGTCCAGGTGAAAGCCGATAGACCCCATGTTGCGGACAAGCTGGTCCGGCGACTCTTCGAACGAGAAGTAGAGGCACCGGTCGCCACGCCGGCAGACACTGTCCACCAGCGCCGTGGCGACGCTGGTCTTGCCCGTTCCGGCGGTGCCGCTGACCAGGATGCTGCTGCCCTGCCAGTAGCCTTTCCCGGTCATCATCGTATCCAGGCGCGGAATACCGGTGGAGATGCGCCGGTCGGAGACGCGGTGGCAGAGGCCGAGCGAAGTGATGGGCAGGACGCTCAGGCCGTGCTCGTCAATCATCGTCGGGTACTCGTTCGTGCCGTGCCTGCTGCCGCGGTACTTGACTACCCGGAGTCGGCGCGTCGCGACCTCGTTGTTTACGCGGTGGTCGAGGACAATCACGCAGTCGCTGACGTACTCCTCCAGGCCGTAGCGGGTGAGTTGGCCCTCCTGGCCCTGCTCCGCGGTAATCACCGCGGTAACGCCCCGGTCTTTCAGCCAGCGGAACAGCCGGCGCAGCTCGGCGCGCAGGATGCCCTCGTTGGGCAGGCTGGCAAAGAGCGATTCGATGGTATCGAGCACGACGCGCTTCGCATGCACTTCGTCAATCATTGAGCCCAGGCGGACGAACAGCCCTTCGAGGTCGTACTCGCCGGTTTCCTCGATTTCGCTGCGCTCGATGCGGACATAGTCCACCGCCAGCTTCTTGCGTCGGATGAGCGACTGCAGGTCGAACCCGAGGCTGGCGACATTGCTGGTGAGTTCGGCCACGGTCTCCTCGAAAGCCATGAACACGCCGGGTTCGCCGAAATCCCGCGCGCCCCGGACGACGAACTCCATAGCCATCAGCGTTTTACCGCAGCCGGCGCCGCCGCTGACCAGGGACGCGCGGCCGCGCGGCAATCCGCCTTCAGTAACGTCATCCAGCCCGCGAATCCCGGTCGGGCACTTCGCAAGGGGCTTCAGGGCACCGGCCTTGTCCGGCCGACCCTCCGAAGCTCCGCGTTCAGGTTTTGCTCGTCTTGTCATGGCTGTTTCCTCTCACTGGCGATAGCAGAAAATGTCTGTCATTCTCTTGCTGTCCTTGCGGGGTCATCTTCCTACTCCCCATTTCCCTGCTTGCCGCCGAGCAGGTTCTTGAGAATCCCGCCCAGTCTGTCTTTGACCGGGATGCGGCGCTCGGTCGAGAAAGAGAACTTCGGCCTCGAAACCACCGACCGCAACCGGTAGGTGCCGTCAACCCGAACCACGACGGTATCCTGAAGAATCTGGGGCAGAACGCGCGACAGCGCGGCTACGTCGTAGTCCATAGGAAAGTGGGTCACCAGTGAATCCCGGCCGCCGATAGACAGGACCTGAGGCGAGTGGCCCCATCCTATCACCTCGCCGCCGATGCTCACCTTATACTCCATATCCGATGCTCGCGCCGAAAGCGGGTTGCGGTTGCGTATCAACACGGTAATGTCCACCACGTTCTCGTCTGGAAACGCCAGCTCGACCAGTTCGACCTCGGCCGGTTTCACCAACCAGCCGCAGCCGCAGCAGACAACCAGGACCAGCAGCAGTCCCTTGGACATCGAGTTTGGCATCCGTGTCTCAGCAGTAATCTAGCCATCAGCGCCGGCAAAGTCAAACCTCGCCGGGAACTCTAACATACGTGGCCCGAACGTGGTCGAGCGGCTTGGGTTCCGACCAGCCCGTGCCATAGACAAGCAGAGGGGAGGCCGGAGCCTCCCCTCTGCATTGTTACCGGTCGGGCGCTATCTGCCCGGGTCTTTCCTTCTGCCCGGTGATGACGAACTCGACCCGGCGGTTGAGCGCGCGGCCGGCGTCGGTCTGGTTGTCCGCGACCGGTCGGGACTCGCCGTAGCCCCGGGCTCGAAGGCGGCCGGCGTCGGCAGCGAATTCCTGGACCAGGTAGCCAACCACGGCCCGGGCGCGACGCTCAGAAAGCCCGAGGTTGTACGGGTCCGAGCCCTTGCTGTCGGTGTGGCCCTGGATCTCGACGTTGATGGTCGGGTTCTCTTCGAGAATCCGCGCCGCCTCCTCGAGGGCCGGTCGCGACGCGGGGTGGATATCCGCTTTGTCGAAGTCAAAGTAGACGCCCCGCAGGGTTATGACCATCCATTCGGCCACAAGCTGGAAGTCCCGAGCGAGCGGCTGTTCTTTTTCAACCAGTATCGACGCGTTCCGCCGGACATAGCCGGGGGACTCGATGACCATCGAGTAGGCGCCGGGCATGAGCCGGGTTTTGTAGATACCGGTTGCCGGGTCGGTAGCGAGCACGGTCGAATCGGCTTCCGGCACCATGATTGTCGCGGCCAGCGCTCTGCCGGTTGCCCGGTCCGAAACCCGGCCGGTGACCTCGACCGGTGTCGTTGCCCGCGGCAGCCGGAGTACCACGGTGGACGCTTCGCCATCTGCGACCATCAGCGGCACGCGCTGGGTTTCATAGCCGGCGGCACTGGCTTCGACCGTTATTGCGCCCGCCAGCACTTTCGCCGCCCGGAACGCGCCGGTCCGTTTGTCGGTGGCCAGCGTCCCGAGCTTCGGATGGTCGGGGAAGGTCACGGCGGCGGCCAGCGGCGCACCGGTGGTTGCGTCGGCTACCGTACCTACAACCTGGCCGTATTCGCGCCGCGCTCGGCGGCCGAACGGCGTCGCATAGCCCAGTCCGGCAATGAGCTGATTGGACGGTTTCACGTCGAGCGATTCCCCGCCGAAACTGAATGCGTACCCGACCTTGACGAATACCGAAGACGGACTGCCGATGGCGATTCCGGGAGTCAGGTTGATGTGGCCGTACTTGGTGCCGAGGAACTCCCGGTTCCTGCTTCCGTCCGGCAGGATGTCCGGTTGCTGCAATAGCGCCTCGACGAACAAGGCGAAGCCCGCGCCCTGCATTTCCGCCGCAACGCCGTAGTAGTTGTCACTTTGTTCCGGCACCTGTCGGTTGAAGTGCCGGCCGACGTTGAACATGAAATTCGGGGCCGGTATCGTGATGTCCTGGAAATGCAGAGTCACGAGTCCGGCCCACGCCAGCCGGGCTGCCTTTGACACGGCGAGCGGGTCGAGAACCTGCCACTCAGGTTTGACTTCACGTGGCCGGAGAGTGTAGGATGCGGTACCGCCGAGTTTGAGCACGGGCAGGAACGGCAGGGAGAGCTTGGCGCCGGCCTTGAGGTCGGTCAGTCCCCAGACGAATCCATCCGCAGTGCTGGACATGGGTGACTGGAACGCAGCGCCCCAGGCTCCGAACAGCTCGAGCCCGACGTACTTCGTGACGAGTGGCGCATAGCTCAGCTCGGGTGCGATGACGTCGGCAATCCAGCCGCCCGAGTTAACGCCGTTCCCGAGCGTGGCAAAGTCGGCGTTGCGTACGAGTCCATGGAGCGAGACCGTCAAACCGGCTTCCGGTTCGACCATCGCGTTCTGTATACGGAACAGGCCTTTGCCGCCGCCGAACCCCGGATAGGCGAACAGCAGCGGAGGCAGGAAGATTACCGTCAGCGTCAGTATCGATGCTCTGGTCTTCATGTTCCTTTTCCTGTTTGGAGCCGACACGAACCCAGGTCCAGACAGAATCGGCGGCCCCGCGTCCGTGAAAACAAGGTCCTCGGCAAAGACGAAGCAGCCGCATGGTTGCGGCTGCTTCTACCATCAGGAACCGTTGCGCCTAGTAGTCGGGGTCCGGTCGAATATTGCCTGTCCTCACTTGCCGAACCGGGTCGGGTCGTCGTAGAAGTTGCCGAACTCAACCGGGAGCGCGCCCATGGCCTTCACCTCGCGGTTGGCCACCGAGTCGTAACCCGAGAACTCAATTCTGGCATCAGCGAGGTCGACGATGTCGATGTACTGCGGGTCATCGTCGTTTATGAAGTCGGCAAAGACCATCTGTTTCCATGCCGCCGATATCGGGGTCATGTAGAACGTGGTCTTGTTCTTGCCGCTTGCGTCTGCCACGCATGACTGGGTGAGCGTGATGCTCACTGCGCTGCCGTAGTCGGGTGGTTCATCAGTGAGGCCCTTGCTGGTGAATCTCACGGTCGCCCGATTGATTTGCGCCTGGTAGGGCGTATAGGTCGGCAGCCCGGCGCCGATCTCAACGTACTGCAGCACGACCTTGATGGAGTCGGACGTGACCGCGTAAATGGGGTAGTAGATACTGTCTTCCACGTCGAAGTACCGGGAGAAGTCGCTCAGGTCTACGCGCAGGGCGTTGCCGTCGTTTAGCGACACGACGCGCAACGTTCCGCTACGCTCGCAACCGGCCATGACGAGCATGCTGCCGACGGCGACCACGGTCAGAAGGCCAAGTAGAGAACGACGCATACGGTTCCTCCTTAGTATATAGTCGTCGCAGAATTCTAGCCTGCTGGTGACCAGTGTCAAGCGGATTCGGCACGGGGATTGAGTCGGCGCTTGCGCTCCGGCCCCGGTGTGGCACGGGGAGTGTACGGAGAAGGTGAGCTGCTCCACGCGTGCAGCGGCCGGGCCCGACTCCGCCGGCTGGGACTACGCCGGATTGGGTGCCGCCGACAGAGCCTGAGGTTGTCGCCCAGCCTGCAGTTACCGTGCTTCGGCGGGGCCGGGACGAAGGCCTGAGAGCATTGACACCGCAGAACGAGGTGCTATCTTCACCATGCCCGGAGACAGCCGGGGAAAGGCCCGGCTGCGTCAGTTTGCTGAACCGACGGTAACACGGGCGGGTCTATCGACCGGTTGTGATGCCGGGACAAAGGAGGTAGCATGCAGAGAGCCGTGATAGCATTGTTGCTGGCGTTCGCAGCAGCGGGAGCCGGGTTCGCTTTCCAGCCGACAACGGCTGACAATCCCATTCCTGCCGCAGCAAGGCCCGGACGCGTCATCGAGCACATCGATGCGATTTACGACCGACAGGGCAGACAGGTCGGGGGCGACGTCGACGCGGTGAGCGGCGACTCGCTCTACTGGAAGGACTACTACAGCACGACCTACCTCAAGTCGTCGGCCAAGGACCAGAACCCGGCACCGGCCGACCGGACCGCGATGCAGTTCCAGGACCAGCAGACAGTGGTGAGTCTGGACCCGACCGGTGACTACGTGTACGAAGTCTATGGCAGTTCGATGCGGCGGTTCAGCACGGCCGACGGTTCGTACACGAGCCACACGCTCAGCTACTCCGGCAACGGCGCCTGCGCCACCGACGGGCAGTACGTCTACATTCCCAACGGCTATTCTATCTTCAAGTACACGAATACTGGGACGTATGTCAACACGACGACGATCGACTTCAACACCAACCAGTATGCGTTCGCGGTTGCGAATGACACGCTCTGGGCCGGCGATTTCTCGGGTGTCACTTACTACGGCTATGCCTGTTCCAGGTTCGAGGGCGACACGCTCAGCTATGACGCAACCTGGAACGTGGGCGGCGGCACCGGCGGCGCGGGGATGAACATTGCGTTCGACGGCACGTACTACTACTGGGCGATGGGTGGCTACCCTTCTAACAGCTTCAAACGTTTCTATTCCGACCGGACGCTGTACACCGAAGGGATGGTTTCCACCGACTGCCGGGGCGTGATGTGCATGGTTGCGGGGCCGTCGCGCAGAGACGTTGCCTGCACCGTGATACTGGCGCCGTCGGATTCCGTGGACTCGGGTGCTGCCGTCACGCCGCAGGCAGTGGTCAGGAACGTCGGTACGGTCGAAGCGACTTTCGATGTGCGGTTCGCCATCGGCGCGGACTATGCGGATACGGTGTCGCTTACCCTTGCAGCGGGCGCGGCCGATACCCTCGACTTCGCCGACTGGAGCGCTCTTGAGCTCGGCACGTTTGCCGTTGCCTGTTCCGCCATGCTCTCCGGCGATGTCAACGCGGGCAACGATGCGATACATGACTCGGTGGCGGTTGTGCCGTTCACCGGTGTCCTTGAGTATTCCGAACTTCCTGCCGCGCTGTCTCTTGATGCGGTCCTGCCGAACCCGACGAGCGGCCGAGCCGTGATACGCTACGGGCTGCCGAGTCGGGCCGAGGTCAGGTTCGCGGTCTATTCGCCTGCCGGCGCACTGGTGCGGACCCTGCAGAGCGGGGTTGAGGATGCCGGCACCTACCGCGCAAGCTGGGACGGCAGGGACGGCCAGGGCCGCGAGGTGAGGACCGGCGTGTACCTCATACGGCTGACTGCGGGTGGACTTGTCGCCACGCGCAAGTTGGTCGTGCAGAAGTAGAGAGCGGCCGGAATACCAGAGCGCGCGGCGGGCGAAGACCCGCCCCTCTGAGATTCAGATCGGTCGCCGCGGGCTCAAACCTGGACCAGACGGATGGTGTAGTTAACCGGGCAGGCCTTTTTGAGCATCGCCGAGACCGAGCAGTACCTCTCCTGGGACAGTTCGACCGCGCGTTTCACCTTCTCTTCCTCAAGCCCGCGGCCGGCCACGACGTACTCGATGTCTATCCGCGAGTAGACCCGCGGGTGTTCCTCGGTCCGCTCGGCAGTGATGTTGAGCTCCACGCCGGTTACTTCCTGACGCATCTTCTTCAGCAGCGGAACGATATCCATCCCGGTGCAGCCGCCGAGGCCGAGGAGCAGCAGCTCCATCGGCTTGGTGGCCGAGCTGTCGCCGCCGAAGTCCGGACCGGAGTCCATCGGCAAGAGGTGATTCGATCCGGCTCTGCCGACGAATGTCATCCGGCCGGCCCAGCGGATACTGGCTTCATGTGTCATGCGTTGTTCCTTTCCGGGTTAGATCTTCCTTGAGATGTTGAAGCCAACGCGGAGATAGCCCTTGAGCACGTCGAGGACATCCGAGTAGGCTGTCGGCGGGCCAGGACTCAGGAAGAGCGCCGGGGCGGTCTGTTCCCGCGGGGTCCCCACTGTAATGGCGAAATCGTGCCAGCCAACGTGTTTCTCGGCGATAACACTGACTGCGAGCTGCCGCGTGGTGGAGTTGCGACCGAGCAGCACCGGCTCGGTCTCGAGGCCGACCGACCAGGTCTCGATGACCTGCCACTTGGCGCCGAGCCCGAGTGAGACGAAGTGCTGGCTGGTGTTGGTCGTGTAACGCGGCTGAGCCACGAGCGCGACCCGATCGCCGAATGCGCGGTGGCAGCACACCCCGAGATTGAGCCAGGTGCTGTCGAGCTTGAACCCGTACAGGTGCGTGTTCAACTCCGGGTAGATGGTCAGCCACGGCAGAGGGGAGTAGGCGGCATTGAGCCCGAGCATCCGGCTCGATATGGCGTCGGAGATTCCGACCACCCACCGCTCGCTGAGCGACTTCTCCAGCGTCACGCGGACGTTGGCGCCGGTGAATGCCCGCAGCGGGTCCTTGTTCCAACCCGGTGCGACCATCGCCGGCAGAAAGCGGTGCGAGACGACGACCTGCCAGACGCGGGGCTCCGGCAGGACGCCGGTCGGCAGGTTGGCGACGCGCTGGCCGGGAAAGGCCAGCAGCACGAGCAGCAGCAGGTTCACGGTTACCTCCTTTGCGGTACCGGGTCAGCGGACCAGCCGCACCGAAACGACCGAAGTGACTTCCGCGCCGAGACGGACGAAGTAGGTCGCTTCCGGAACGTGCGTTCCGGACTGGTCGCGTCCGTTCCAGCTTACGCTCAGTATTTCACCTTCGGGTTGCGGTTGCAGACGACGGACCAGCCGCCCGCCTGCCGAGTAGACGCGAACCGGGGCTGCGGTCGTGCCCTGGTAGCGGATGACGACGGTGTTGCGTGATGGGTTCGCGTAGTGCCAGGCGAAGCGGCCGTGCCTCGATTCCGCACCCACGCCGGCGACCTCACCCACGACCAGGCTGTCACGGATAGTGGTGTCGCCACTCGCTGAGCTGTTGTTGTTCGCAGCGTTCACGCACCAGTAGAATGTTACCGCGCCGGAGGCCGCGGCCGGTGCCCGCCAGCCGATTGTCCAGTTCGCCTGGCCGACCTGTCCCGGGAAGGTGCCGGCCGACGTCTGCTTGAGGTACTGAAAGCCGCCGACCTGGCTGGTGTCGTACTGCGTGTTGGCCGGGTCAAGCACGATGAGCTGGCCGGCCGGGCTGCCCGATGCATCAACAGCAGTGAGCTCGAATCCCCAGCGGCGCTGGCCGGCGTGGTTGACTCTGAGGGTCAGTGTGTACTGCGAGTCCGGCTCGTAGCCGGCCGGCCCGAACCCCAGGAGGCTCGACGAGTCCGGCGAGCCGGAGCTACCCGTGTGGCAAGAGAGACAGGTGCCTTCGCCGGGGCGTCCGCTCACGCCGTTCGGTGGCCCGGATGAGTACGCGAGCGCCAGCGCACAGCAGCCAAGCAGCGCGACCAGCGACCGCGCCCGCCAATCCGTAGTCTGCGGTCTGCAATCTGGAATCATCTAGTTCTCCTTTGCGCCCTTGTTTATCCAATTGCGGATGGTCGCTGTCTTGACCGAGTCGAGCGGAGCCTGGCCCGGAGGCATCAGCGGTGCCTCGGTGCCGATGATGCGGCGGTAGAGCGTGCTGGAATCGGCCGAACCGGGAATCACGTTGGGGACCGTGTCCGAACCACCGCCGAGCGTTGCGGCACGACTGGCCAGCGAGTAGCCACCGGACGGGCTCGTGCCGCCGTGACAAGACAGGCAACTGCCGTTGAAGATGGGCTGGACATCGGCCGCATATGATGGGTCGGCCGGCACCTCGGACGGAACCGTGGTGCAGCCGGACAGCGCCAGCATTGCGATAGCCAGCGTTAAGGTAAGGAACTTCATAGGTGTCTCCTTTCGCGTCAGGCCCGACAGGAGATTATTGGGCTGCGGCGGCGGGTGTCAAGCAAGAGCGGGCCGGCGCCGGGCCGGATCGCCGGACGGGCTGGAAAGAAGGTGCTACTTGTCCTTGGCGCCTTCGCTGATCCACTTGTGGAAGGTGGCGAGCCTGGTTGAGTCGAGCTTACCCGAAGGCGGCATCTTGCCGCTCGCCAGCACCTGGTACAGTTTGCTGGAGTCAGGCTTGCCGGGGACGACCAGCTTGGCCAGATTCTCGGGAGTGGTCAGGTCGTACTTCGCGGCGCTGCCGCCGGCCGCGTGGCACGGCAGACAGCTCGCCGTGACGATGGACTGGACCTCGTGTGCGAGGACCGGAGCCGGCGCGGTCGTGTCCGGGGCGGCCGGTTCCTCAGCCTTGGGGACGGGGGCCGGCGCCGGCTGGCTTCCGCAGCCGACGAAAAGCAGGACGACGAACAGGATGGCTAGTGCTCTCACCTGGGTTTCCTTTCGTTAGACATGAGGGCAGTGAATTATCAGCAGTGCGCGCCCGCTGTCAAGCGCGGGGCGAGCACGCTTCCCCGGCGCGACCTGTCGACCCAGGGGAGAGGTCCAGATACCAGAGCAGCATCGCCTCGTGCGCTGCGGCCGGGCAGGCTGCGTAGCCGAACCGGTTGACACCGCCCAGCACGCAGCCCCGCGCGGCATAGAACCGACAGGCCGGCACGTTCGTGTTCTGGGTTTCAATCTTCATCTGCCGGCAGCCCCTGGCCCGAGCCCAGTCTGCGGCGTACCGGAACAGCGCCGAGCCGATACCCTGTCTTCGTCTTCCAGACTGAACCCGCAGGTCCCACAGAACCGCCAGGTCAGAGCGGTCTTCGAGCATGTGCACGGCCGGAGTGCGCAAGGCCACGGTCGCCGCTCCCACTGCCTCGTTGCCATCGTGAGCCATGAGGAAACCCCAGTTCGAGACGTCGAAGTGCAGCGCCCAGCCTAAGACCCTTCCGCCCGCGTAGTCACTGGCATCGTAGTCCTTCACGTACGGCTCCGGGACCGGTTCCTCAACCAGTCGGAAGCCCAGGTCGAGCGGCTCGACCCGAAAGGCAGTCCGCACCTCGAACACAGTGGGTATCCGGGCATATTCGGGCAGCCGGTCCGAGCCGACCTCGCTTATCCCAATCATCCGGCGACCCGGTAGCCTACGCTCCAATTGCACTGCTCGGGGAATTCACGGCAGATGACGTCGGTTGCCGGTCGGCCGGCTTGAATACGTCATACTTCCAGATATCGGGCGTCAGTCCCTCTTTCTACGTTGCGCGGTCCACGGTCCACGGCTCACGCCAGGTTGAAGGAGACCATCCGGATGTCGGTCATCTCCTCGATGGCGAAGCGTGGGCCTTCGCGGCCGATGCCGGAGTCCTTGACCCCGCCGTACGGCATCTGGTCGGCGCGGACGGACGACGAGTCGTTGATTAGGACGTTGCCGACTTCGAGTGCCTCGGCGGCGCGGAACGCCCGCCCAAGGTCGCGGGTGAAGACGCCGCAGGCAAGGCCGTAGTCGTAGGTGCCGAGGGCCGAGCCCTGGTTGAATAGCGCGAGCGCCTCATCGAAGTCGCGGAAGGTGTGGATGGTGACGATTGGCGCGAAGCTCTCTTCGCACACAACCGGCAGTTCCGGTTTGGCCCCAAGCAGAATGGCAGGGAACATCACGGTCCCTTCAGCCGTGCCGCCGCAGAGGATTTCGGCGCCGGCGGCACGTGCCTCCTCGACCAGCGCGAGTCCGCGAGCCAGCGCCGCGCGGTCAATCATCGGTCCAATGTCGGTCTCGGGCAGCGCCGGGTTGCCGCAGACAAGCTTCTCGGCCATGTCGGTGTACCGGGCTGAGAACTGCTCGGCGATTGACTCGTGTACGTACAACCGCTGCGTGTGGATGCAGACCTGACCGGAGAAGGAGAACCCACCGACAAGACAGCGGGCAAGCGCCTTGTCGAGGTCGGCGGTTTCGTCGATGATGGCGCCGGAATTGGAGCCGAGTTCGAGGGCGACGCGCTTGAGGCCCGAGTCGCGCTTGATCGCCTCGCCGACAGCAGGGCTGCCGGTGAAGGTGACCATCCGGATACGCGAGTCGCGCACGAGTGCGGACCCGACAGAGCTGCCCTCGCCGACTACGATGTTCAGAGCTCTCGACGGCAGACCGGCTTCAAGCAGCAATGCGCCAAGCTTGAGCGCGGTGAGCGGGGTCCTGGTCGCGGGCTTGAGGACAACTGAGTTGCCTGCGGCCAGGGCCGGCGCGACCTTGTGCAGCACGAGGTTGAGCGGGAAGTTGAATGGCGTGATTGCGGCGATGACTCCGAGCGGGACACGGATGAAGAATCCGCGGCGGTTCTCCGAACCGCGGGACGCGTCCATCGGCACGGTTTCGCCGTGTATGCGCAGGGCCTCGGCCGCGGCGAAGCGCAGTGTCTCAACCCCACGGCCCACCTCGGCCGCTGCGTACTTCCGGGGCTTGCCGGCCTCGGCGATGATGGAATCGGTAAACTCGTCGCTGCGCTCTTCGATCAGTGCGGCGGCCTTCGCAAGAATCGCGGAGCGCGTGTGGGCGGGAAGGCGCCGCATGTCCAGCGCGCCGGCCTCGGCGGCCGCGATTGCCGAGTCAATCACCGGCTCGGTCGCGACCGGCACGTCGGTGATGACTGTCTCGTCGTAGGGATTGATGACCGGCAAAGCCCGCTCGGTTCCGATCCATTCGCCGGCGATGAGCAGGTGAGTGCGCTGTTCCATGTCCTAGCTTCCTTTCGGTGACGTTTCTGACGCGGGCACGAGGTCGCAGCGATAGCACCAGAGCGTGCCGTGGTGCCGAAACCCGGCCCGTTCCATGTGCGCGGCAAGGGGCTTGTTGTCTGCGTCGATTTCGGCGGTCACCTTCTTCCACCCGGCAGCCTGCAACACAGCCGTGCCCTTGAGCAGCAGGTCAAGTCCGTAGCCGCTGCCGCGGAGTTCAGGCACGACGCCGATGTAGTTGATGCAGCCTTCCTTGTCATCCAGCCGTTGCGGGACGACAAGCCCGCACAGCCTGCCATCCGGCAGGTACGCAAGCAGCCACCAGTCCGGCCGGAACTCGATGTCCTTGAGAATGTCCACATAGTCGCGGGCAGCCCGAGCCGGCCCGACTTCGGCTAGCCGCGCCAAATCATCTCGGTCCAGAGTCTGCTCCGTCACTCTACGGACCGCTTCAGCAAAGGCCGGCTCGCCAGCATCGGCCAGGGTGAGGAATGTCAGCCGGTTCGATACTTCGACGAGGCTGCCCTGGTCTTTCCAGACGAACCGCAGCTTGTCTTGCGTGAGCCGGAACCCGGCTGCCTCGACCACGCGGCGCTGAAGCTCGGGAGGCTTCTGGTAGATGTCGTAGATGCGATACTCGACGCTGCTCGCGCCGTTGGTCTTCATCTGCGCGAGTGCCCGTCTGAGCAGGTTGGTACCGACCGTGAGCCAGTCCGTTTCCCAGTTGAGGTGGAGGCCGAACATGATCTGACTGCGCGGCGAGGACTCCAAGTTGTAGAAGAAGACCCGGCCGACCGGTTTGCCTTCCTGTTCGGCCACGAAGCACCGGTCGGGCGCACTCTGCCCGCCCTCGCCCTGCCACCAGCCTTTGATGATCTCGGTCAGCCAGTCGTCGTCGCCCAGACCGACGTACCAATCGAGCTCCTCGGGCGTGATGGTCCGGACGGTCATGCTTAACTGTAGGCCGGAATGGAGTTCAGTCAACCGGTAGCGCGTTCCCGGAACCGGCGCTGGACCACCAGGATACAAGGACAGCGAGGGGTCGACCGGTGGATCCCTCACACGACCTCCACCCACGCTGCCGCCGCGGCTGCGTACGTCAGTCGCGATACTCCAGGCAGGAGTTGGCGGGGGCGGGCGAAGTTCCACCACTGGATCTGCGACGGAGATATTCCCCTCTCCCAGGCCCTCTCACGAGGGAGCGGGCTACACGAAGCAAACGCTCTACGGCGTTGGGGCGGAGGCGTCGGAGACCTGCAGATGAACCGAAGCCGGAGCACTGTCAAACCTGGTCACGAGCAGCTTGACATCAACGCCATGCTCGGGATGATACTTGGAGATGGCGCAGCCAAGTGCCGCCAAGACCAGCAGGCTGACGCCGCGGCAGGTGCTCCTGGCTGCGGGTGTCGTGGCACTGGCCGGACTGGTGTATCTGCCGACTCTGGGATACGATTTTGTCCTCGACGATAAACCGCTGATTGTCGAGAATTCGGATTTGCTGGCACCGACCCCGTTCGGTTTCTTCGGTCGGAGTTATGTGCACTGGGAGGAGACACCGGGGGAGCATTTCCAGGCATACTACCGGCCCCTGGTCGCCTCCAGCTTCTGGCTGGACCTGAGGCTCTGGGGCATCAGGCCGCTCGTTTTCCATCTGACCAACGTGCTGCTGAACTGCGCGGTCAGCGTACTCGTTGTGCTGGTGCTGGCCGAGATGCTCGCTTCGTTCTGGCCGGTGCTGCTCGGCGGGTTGGCGTTCGCCTGGCACACGGGGCACGTGGAGTCCGTGGCCAACGTGGCGGGTCGCACGGACTTGCTCGCGGCGTTGTTCTTTGTGCTCGCTTTCCTTGCGTTGCTTCGCTTTCGGAGACGGCCGTCGGGCGCCCGGCTCGGTCTCGTGGTCGTACCTTGTGCCGGCGCGCTCCTGTGCAAGGAGGCGGCGGTTCTGTTTCCGGTGCTGGCCTTGTTTGTGCTGTTGGCCGAACTGCGGCAACCAGCCCGGCGCCGGTGGGCGCTGCTGCTTGTCGGCGCGGTGGCGGCAGTCCTGGTCGCATATCTGGTCGTTCGGGCGGCAGTACTCACGGGCCCTGCCCTCGGCTGGGGCGAGCTGGGTCCGGGCCAGCGTTTCCTGCTCGCGGTCAACTCGTTCGGGCGATACGCGCTCTTATCCCTCTTTCCATTCGACCGCCGCATCTTCCTCCATGACGCGGCAGCGCTGGCCGCGTTCGGGTGGCCGACCCTCGTGGCGGTCATGGCGCTTGCCGCAGCGACCTGGGCGGCGATTCGGTATCGGAGCAACCCGGTCGGAATCGGCAGCTTGTGGTTTGTCCTCACCATCCTGCCGGCCTGCAACCTGTTTCCACCCGGCCGGTCGTTCCTTTCGCAGCGCATGCTCTACCTGCCGACTGCCGGGGTCGTGCTGGCGTTCGCCGGGCTGGGGCCGGCTCTCCGGCACGGACGGCAGGCCCTGGCAGTAGGCGCCGCGCTCTACGCCGGCGCGATGGGATTCATTGCCATCCGCTCCATGCCGGTCTGGAAGAGCCAGTTGAGCCTGAATACAGCAATCGTCGCGCAGTGTCCGACCGACGTCAAAGCGAGGTATGAACTCGGGCGCAGCCTGCTGGCTGCCGGGGACCGCCAGGCTGCGGCACGCGAGTTCCACCGGTCGCTGGCGGCAGTGCTGGGCGATACGGCTGCCTGGGCAAGCCTGGGCGACGCGCTGGCGCACGAAGGCGACCTGGGCGGCGCGGTGGCGGCCTATCGCCAAGCGTTGACCATTCTCCCGAATTCCGCCCTGCTTCACAACAACCTCGGAACGGTCCTGGGCCAGACCGGAGACGTGAGCGGCGCCGAGGCCGAGTACCGGCGGGCAATCGAGTTGCAGCCGGACCTGTCGATTGCCCATAACAACCTCGGCCAGTTGCTGGCGCTCAGGGGCAGACAGGACTCGGCCATTGCCGAGTTCAGACTGGCTCTGCTGAGCCAGCCGGACAATGCGGCGGCCAGATTCAACCTCGGCATTGTGCTGGAGGCCGCGGGCAGGATTGAAGAGGCCCGGGCTGCTTTCCAGCAGGTGCTTCTGCAGGAACCGGGCTACCCGGGTGCGGCCGAGCGGCTCCGAGCGCTTTCTCAGGTGAGCCAGGGAGATAAGTAGCGCGTCCCAGGAATCCCCCGCAGTCCCAGCCGCGGAGGCTTCCTCAGTATCCTTCTGAGTGTCTACCTTGGTTGATTCTCCCCTGACAAATGGACAGAGGGCATTGTTCGCTGCTGAGGTGGGCCGAGCCAATCGAAGCTGGGAGAGGTCAAGGCTGAGGTCAAGGTTGAGGGAGGAAATGGGACATGGGACAGCGTGTACGTGCTGAATCTGCCGGAGTCGCTCGCGGTCGGGCAGGCGGTCGAGTGTACGCTCGCCCTGGTTCTGCCGGCCGGTGCCACGCCCGAGGACTATGGCGGCTGGGTCGTCATCTCCGCCACGGATACGCTGGGCTTCAGCGTGCAGGACAGCTTCGCAGTCGTTGTGAGCAGTGCGGGACCGCATCAGAGCCTGGATTCGTTCCGCGTCGCGCCGATACCGTTCAAGCCGTATCAGAACCCGGAGCACGACGCCATCCACTTTCAGGGGCTATCCCAAGGTGCGCGCGTGACTGTCTACGACGCGTCGGGGCAAACGGTCTGGACTGCGGTCGAGTCAGGCGACGGCCATCTTGCGTGGAAAGCAGAGGTCGCAAGCGGCATCTACGTGTACCTGGTCGTCCCGGCTGACGGTAAGTCGAGCAAGGTCGGCAAACTGTCGGTCATACGCTGAGTGAGAACCACGCTCCCAAGTCATGACGCAGCCTAGAAGTCCGGCCGAAAAGTCT
>DDXO01000025.1 GCA_002347155.1 Caldifarciminota bacterium UBA2258 | reverse complement strand
CTCGCCGACGAACTTCAGGTACTGGTTATCACAGGTGTACAGGTTACGCTGCGGATCAACGTGTTCCGGGTCCTCGATCCGTGTTCATCGGCGTTCATCTGTGGTTGCCGGGTGAAATTGCGGTCCGGGCCTGCTACCGGAGTTCTTTGGTGTAGTCGAGGCGGGCAATCAGGCCGGGAGAGGCGAGCCAGAGGAAGCGGTCGTCGGCAAAGAGGGAGGTGATTTGGGAGACCGGCAGGCCGCGGGCGGCGTCAATCGTGGTCCAGGAGTTGTCTTTGGTGTCGAAGACAGTGATGACAGAGGAGGGGCGAGGGGCGAGGGGCGAGGGACCGGGGAGGGACGGGGTGGCCATGAAGACACGGGTGCCGGCTGCGGCGATGGCGCTCACCGGCTGTTTTAAGTCGAATCCCGGCGGGACGTACTGGAACCAGCGGCCGTCAGGGGTGCGTGAGACGATGCCGCCGAGCACGCCGAACCAGGCCGTGCCGTTGGTGCTCCGCACAATGTCGAATACGCCCCAGTCGGTCGCACCGTAGGGGTCGGAGTATTCGACCACGCTGTCGCCGCCGGCGAGGAAGAGGCCCTGGTCGGTGCCGAAGAGGAGCCCGTCGTTTACGCGAAGCAGGCCGTTGATTCGGCGCGGAAGGCTGAGCGTCTGCACTAGTTCGCGGTTGGAGCCGAGCAGGTAGATGCCGTAGTCGGTGCCGAGCAGGAGTCCGGCCGAGTCCGGAAGCAGCGCGTTCAGGCCTTCGCTGCGTTTGAGGTTGGTGACGTTGCCAAACAGGAGCCGGAAGTTGCCGGTCGCGAGGTCGCCGGGCCGGGTGAGGATGTAGTGCCAGTCGCCGGCCGAGTCGAGCCCGACTGCGGTTGAGCCGCCGATGAACCAGAGCCGGCCGTCGAGCGGGGCGATGCGCTGGACCGCGGCGCGGGACGGGCCGAAGCGGATGTGGGTTTCGCTGAAGCCGGAGCGGGTGTTGTAGACGAGTATGCCGTAGCCCTGGGCAACCGCAAACAGGCGTCGGTTGTCTCGGTCCGGCCAGACGCGCGTTATCTGGTGAGTGAGGAGCTGTTCGTCCATCACGAAGTAGGGGGTGAGGAAGGGGAAGTCGCGTGGCACGAGCGTGTCTCTTGCGCCGTACCAGATAAGGTCGTCCGGCAGCTCGGACACGGGCGTGAATTCGACGGGGTTGCGGGCACGGAAGAAGAGGCCGGCGTCGGTTTCGAAGAAGGCGCCATCTTTGGCGATGCCGATGGACGACACCCACTCGAAGGGCGCGGTCAGTTCTTCAACCCGGCCGGTGGCCGGGACGAAGCGGTAGATGTGTCCGTCGGTGGTGATGTAGACGTCGCCGCGCGCGGGGTTGTGGGCGCAGAGCCGGACCTCGCCCGTGATGCCGTCGGCCTGGTTCAGGGTGCGGACGAGGTTGTACCGCGGCCGGTCGAGCACGCAGACGCCGGCCGGCACCGCGACGTAGACTTCAGAACCGGTACTCGAAATGCAGCGGATTTCGTCGAGTGAGGGGAAGACCTGCCAGTTGGCGGGAGTGTAGAGGCCGGCGAGCGCGAGAAGAAGCAGAGAAAGCATCTGGGCCTAGGAACCTCGGGCCGTGGGACGAGGGACGGGGGTCGAGTGCTCTACACCGGTTCTTGTCTCAAGTACCGATGCGAATGCCTGCGGCAGGAAGTCGAGCAGGTCGTCGGCGGAGAAGCAGTACTCGGTGAGGGATTTGACCCCGATGTCGCCGGCCAGGCCGTGGAGGAAGACGCCTGCGCAGGCAGCATCGAGCGGGAACATGCCCTGCGCGAGCAGCCCGGTGATGAGCCCGGTCAGGACGTCGCCGGTACCGCCGGAGGCAAGGCCGGAGTTGCCGGTCGGATTGACAAAGGCCCGGCCGTCCGGAGCGGCAATCACGGTGGATGCCCCTTTGAGCACGAGCACGACTTCGTGCATGGCCGCGAACGTGCGGGACAGGCCGACCCGGTCGGCGTTCACGTCCGCAGGTTTGAGCCCGGTAAGGCGTGCGAACTCGCCGGGGTGGGGTGTGAGCACGAGCGGAGCTTTGATGCGCGGGAGCACGGCAAGCCGGCCGATGAGATTGTTGACACCGTCGGCATCGATGACCGTCGGTGTCCCGACCTCGGCGAGAAAACCGAGTTCGAGCTTCTGGGTGCGGCGGTCGGTGCCGATGCCCGGACCAATGGCGGCGGACTGCGCGCCGGCGCTGGCCTCGAGCAGTAGTTCCAGCGCGGCCGGAGACAGGGCCCGGGTGTCGGTTTGCGGCAGGGCGGTCTTGACCGCTTCGACCACGCACGCGGCGATGGTGTCGAGAACACCCTCCGGCACCGCGAGATGGACGGTGCCGCAGCCGGAGTGAACCGCGGCCCGGCCCGCGAGTATGGCCGCGCCGCTGTAACCGCGCGAGCCGGCGATGATCAATGCCCGGCCGAAGGTCCCTTTGTTGCCGTCCGGCTTGCGCCGCGGGAGAATCGCGCGGATATGCGCGGCGTCGAGCAGGAACGCGTCCGGTCCTTCGTCCCTGGTCTCTGATCGTCCTTCGTCCTTTGTCTTTATGCCGATGTCGACGACTTCGACTGAACCGGCAAGGGCGCGGCCCGGGTAGAGCCAGAGCCCGAGTTTGGGCAGGGCCATCGTTACGGTCAGGTCGGCGCGGACGCACGGTTCGTACGTCACGCCGGTGTCGGACGCAAGCCCGGAGGGCAGGTCGACAGCGACGACATACGAGCCGGAGGAATTGATGAGTTTGATGGTCTCGGCGGCAAGCCCGGCCGGAGCGCGGGTCAGGCCGGTGCCGAATATGGCGTCGACAACCACTTTGCGGTTCTGGAAGAGCGGCCCGATGTCGGTGCGAGTCGAGACCTCGCGCACCTTGAAGCCTGCGTCCGCGAGTCGCTTGTAGTTGATGAGCGCATCGCCGACGAGGTCTGCGCCTTTGCCAAGCAGGATGCAGTCCGGCTTCGCGTCCTTTGCCAGGAGCAGCCGTGTAACCACAAACCCGTCGCCGCCGTTGTTGCCTTTGCCGCAGACGACCAGCGGCTCGCTTCCGGCCAGGCTGCCGAGACGTTTCTCCATGGACTCGACCACGCCCCGGCCGGCGTTTTCCATCAGCGTCAGGCCAGGGATCTTGTGGTCGGCAATGGTCCGGCGGTCGAGCTCCTGCATCTGAGCGGCGGTGACAAGACGCTGCATAGCGGCAGATGATTATAGAACCACGCGAGGGGGTGTCAATCGAGAGGAAGATCGAATGACGAAGCTCGAATGACGACTGGAGGCCGAACGAGGAGGACGAACCACAGATACGCTGCAGGACAGGGGCCACCGAGTTAACGCAGATGAACGCGGCTGATACTCTGCCCCGGACATCGACGAGTTCGGCTTTCGGATTTCGTCATTCAACCGTCATTCGTACTTCGAGCTTCGCGCCTGGTATCCGTTCCTTGACTCTCCGCTCAGGCAGAGATAGGCTTTTGCGGTGAACCGCAAGTTCTTCATCTGGGCCGCGATTGTCGGGCTGGTCCTCGACCGGATTCCCAAGCTGATTGTGCACGGGCTGTTCAGCTCCGGGGCGTTCAGCGGCGGGCGCGATCTACACCTGATCGGTGATGTGGTGAAGGTCACGTACGCGATGAACCCTCACGGTCTCTTCAGCCTGAACTACGGGCCGCCTTTCATGTACCTCGTATTGCCGCTGTCGGCTGCCGCGCTCGTGGTCTGGTACGGCCTCCGCGCAGGCGACAGGTGGTCTTCAGCCGCATTCGGTCTCATTCTCAGCGGCGCACTCGGCAATGTGATTGACCGGGTCGGGCTGAGCTACGTTATCGACTTTCTTGTCGTTGAGCTGCCCGGACACCCGGTGGTGCTCTTCAACCGGCTTACCATCAGCCCGTGGCCGGTGTTCAACTTCGCCGACGCCTTTGTATTCTGCGGTGTGGTGATGCTATTGGGCCGGGAATTGCTGCGCAGGCCCGCCAAGGCCGAGACCACGCCGACGGCGGTGACGGCCGAAGGGGAGTAGCAGCCCGCGTGCCCCCGGTCTACCTCGACAATAACTCGACGACGCCCATCGACCCGCGCGTGGCGGCGGCGATGGAGCCTTACCTGCACGGGATGTTCGGCAATCCTTCCAACATCCACAGCTTCGGCCGGGAATGCGCCGAGCCGATGGCGGCGGCGCGGGAACAGGTGGCTGCTTTCCTCGGCGCGCGCCCGGAGGAGGTTTGCTTCACGGGCGGCGGCAGCGAATCGGACAACTGGGCGGTGAAGGGCACGGCCCTGGCGCGGGCCGAGCAGGGAAGGCACGTCATCTGCAGTTCAATCGAGCACAGCGCGGTGCTTGAAAGTTGCCGCTATCTTGAGTCGCTGGGGTTCCGCGCGACATACCTGCCCGTTGACCGGTACGGACTCGTAGACCCGGATGAGGTCAAGCGTGCGTTGACGCCGGAGACCGTACTTGTATCGGTGATGCTTGCGAACAACGAAATCGGGACCATCGAGCCGGTACCCGAGATTGCCCGCATCTGCCGTGAAGCCGGGGTGACCAGCCACACCGACGCGGTCGCGGCGGCAGGCAAGGTCCGGGTGGACGTGAACGAGCTGGGCGTCGACCTGCTCACGATTTCCGCACACAAGCTGCAGGGGCCGAAGGGCGTGGGCGCGCTCTACATCCGCGAGGGCACGACGGTATTCCCGCTGGTGCATGGCGGCCACCAGGAGAAGGGGCTGCGCGGCGGGACTGAGAACATCATCGGCATCGCGGGACTGGCCAGGGCCTGCGAGATACTGGCCGTCGAGTGGGAACGGAACGCCGAGCACGAGCGCAGGCTGCGCGACAAGCTGGAGCAGGCGATTATCGCGCGCGTGCCGGAGATCATCGTGGACGGCCATCCGACCCGGCGCGTGCCGAACGTCTGCCACGTGTGCGTGGGCTACGTGGAAGGCGAGGCCCTGCTCGTGAACCTCGATATGGAGGGCGTGGCCGTAGCCTCGGGCTCGGCCTGCTCGACCGGGAGCGGCGAGCCGTCGCCGACCATCAAGGCAATCGGCATTCCGCCGCTGTTTGCCAACTCGCCGGTGCGCATGTCACTCGGGCCGGGCAACACCGAGAGCGAGATAGACTATACCATCGAGGTTTTCGAGAAGGTAGTGGCTCGGCTCCGTTCCATCTCGCCCATCTGGAAACGGCGAACCTGACCCGGCGCGCCGGCCTTCACACCACCCGCGGACCAAGCAGACTTCGCAGATAACGGAGCAGCGTCGTTCGCAGTTCCCCTCCTCGTTTCAGGAGAGGGTAGGGGTGATGAGTCGTGTGGCCTGCAAGCGAGCAGGGACGAAATGGATAGCGTCCCCATTTGGCGATGGGGGCTAGACGTCGAGGATGACGGTGGCGCGGTAGCCCTCGGCGGTCTGGTCGATGCGGTACTGGTGGTAGGTCGGGGTCTTGACTTCGACCTTGAGTCCGTGCCGCTCCTGGTCGAAAACCTCAGCAAAGATCGTTGCCTTGATACTGGTCGGCTCGATTGAGTGGATTTCGACCCGGCGAATCGCAAGTGAGCGGGTCGAGAAGAGAAAGAGGAGTTCGCGCAGCCAGTCGAGGAAGAGCTCGGGTAGGTCGGCCGACGAGAGTGACACCGGCACAGATTGAGTTTCCCGGACTTTGTTAAGGTTCAGAGTCAGGTCAGAGAGACAGGTTGCCGCGTTGGTGAAGAGCTCGTCGAGGTCCGCGCCGTAGATTTCAACCTTGATATCGGAGGTGTGTTCGAGGAGGCGATAGGGGATGCTCACGGCGAAAGCGCTAAGTACAGAGGACCAAGGACAAGGCAAACCGGAAAGGACAAATTGGCAAGGTCCGACCTTTGAATTCACCACTTGCCGTCTTGATTAGTCCTTTGTCCTTGGTACTTAGTCCTTGGCACGCACGGTAGTGCGCGCTGCGCCGACATTGCCTTGCGCGTCGGCGACCCAGACGCTGACGACAAAGGACGGAAGACCGAGGACCGCGGACGGAAGACGGACGTCGGCGGAGAATGCCTCTGTGCCGGAATCGAAGATGTGGTCCTGGGGTTCGAGCGTGACCCAGTCGCCGGCATTGAACGATACCCGGGCGGCGGCAATCGGGGAGAGGGCATCCCGGGCAAAGAAGCTGATTCGACAGAGGAGGGGCGAGGGAGGAGAGAGGAGGGAGGAGGTAAGGCCGGTGATGACAGGTGCGGTATTGTCGATCACGAACGGCCGGCTGACTCGCTCGGCGGTGAGAGCGGCCCCGGCCGGCTCGGTCGGTTGGTCGCTTGCCACGAGCTTCAGTTCGTACCAGCCGTCAGGCAGGGACCGTGTGTCGAGTTCGAAGCGGCTGTCGGTGATGTCGCGTCCTACCTTCAGCCACAAGGTCTCCCGTTCCTCACGGAAGAAGACCTCGAAGGAGAGCGAGTCGGAATCCGGGTCGGTTGCATCCCAGGTGACCTGGCGCGTTGGCTTGTTTGTGCCCTTTGTGGCGTCGTCGAGCGTGGGCTGGGCAATCTCGATTCTCCTGATGACCGGGGCGAGATTGGCCGAGCGGAAGTAGACATCGACCCGACTGAGCTTTGGGGTGAGATTGGGGAATGACGTGCGCATGCGGCAGCGCCACTGTATGTACCGACGGGACGGAGATGCTATCTGCGGGGCGGCCTGACTCCACTCACTCCAGGTTGAGTCCGGCTTCTCGGAGTTGCCGGACCGGGTCTCGAAGGCCAAACCGGTTCCGGCCGGCACATCTGCGCGATACGAGAGCGTGCCGAACCGCGCCGGGTTGGTGCAGTCGTACGACGATGAGGTGATGAAGCCTGAGTCGGCGTAGTTGGGGCCGGCTTCGTAGAGCTTACCCGGGTTGCCGGTGCCGAGGCGGACTCCAGAGCGGAGCGGCGTGACGCAGAGGGCCTGGGTTTCTCTGAGCCGGTAGCGTACCGACATGCGTCCGAGTGTGTCGAGTTCGTAGACCATGGCTTTGCCGCCCGTTGCGACAAGCAGGCGCGGCGGTTCGGGCAGGTCGGTCAGGGCCAGGGCGAAGACGGTGGAGTCGGGTGCAGACCACTGCCAGCGGCGCACACCAGACCGGTCGATGAAGTACACCACGGCCCGGGACGATTCCGAGTCAGTGTCGTCACCGGCGTTGGCGCCGATGTAGACGCGGCCGGAAGCGTCCGCAGCGATGGCTCGGACTTCATTGAGCGGTGTGTCGTAGAGAACCGAGACCCCGGGGCGTTCGTCGCCGGCGGTGAAGCTGAGGCGATACACGATGCCGTCGGGCGATGTCCCGACCAGAAGCTCTTTGCCCGGAACCAGCCACGTCAACGCGGTCAGGTGCGCTTGGCGCGCGGTGAAGACCTCGGTTGTCCTACCTGTGGACGAGATACGCAGGAGCTTGCCGTGCTCGCCGGTGGCAGCGAGGATTGCCCCAGAGGTCGGAGCAGCGATGATGCTGTGGATGTAGCTCTCACCGGTAGAGCAGAGGAGCTCGGGTTTGCCGCCGGGACGGACCCGGTAGATTTCCCCTCCAGGAGTAGTGCCAAAGTAGATGGTGCCGGCCGCGTCTGAGGTCAGTGCGAGGATCTCGCCGGCCCCGGAGTCGAAAACCAGGTCGGGGGATGAGCGACGGGGGACGAGTGATGGTGGACGGATTCGGTAGAGACGGCCCTGGTTCCCGGTGGCCAGATAGACGTTTCCACTGCGGTCGGTCGCTGTCTGCCAGACAGCAGCCGCGTCGTCCAGGGTTCCGGCCGTGAGAGCCGGTGCCAGTGTGACGGTTCCCTGGCGGTGAATGGAGACGTTCTTGAACTCGATGCGGTCGAGTTGCTGGAGCAGGCTGTCAGTGCCGTCAGTCGTCCAAACCGAGGCAAGTGCCAAGGACAGAGTACAAAGGACAAGACAAGTCCGAATGAGGAATGACGAATGACGAATGGCGGAGCTGAATCGCTCGACCTCGCGGAGGTTCTGTCCTTCGTCCCTGCAACTTGGTCCTTTCATCGTTTTACCTCCACGTCGATCCGCGCCACCCCGGAGATGACGCGGCCGAGGCTGAATGTCTGGCGGAAGACCGGGCTGTCGCTGGTCGGCGCGACCTGCTCGTCGGACCGGGGATTGAGCAGGACCGAGCGCAACGAGGGCGGCGGAGAGGGGAGTTCTTTGCCGGCGAGGGTCAAGCCGGGTCTGGAATTGAAGCCGGCGGCCACCAGTTCGTTCTCCCGGCCGGTCTGCGAGAGGAGTTCGACCAGTCCGGCAAATGACTCGGGCCGGAGTCGGGCCGGTGCGCGCATGGCCTCGAGCACCAGCAGGGAGTCGGGCGGGGCGAGGATAATCCGCAGTCGTCCTTCCGGAGTTAGTTCGGGAATGTGGATCGTCACTACGGTATCGGAGTCGGCTCCGCGGTAGTCGCGCAGCCCGAGGGTAACCCGGAGCGAATCGCCCGGACGCACCCGCGCGAGCTGCGGCCGCGCCGAGAGCAGGTAGGTGAGGTCGCGGCCCGGCGTGAACCGGATATTGAACTCGACCGCCGCAATCGGCGCGGGAAGGAACTGATTGCCGAAGAGGGCACCGAGTTCGTTGCCCGCTGAGCGGAACAGCATGGCAGCGGGATTAGCACCGCTGAAAACGTGCTCGATTACCAAAGGAGGGGGCGCCGGACTGGGGGCCGGGGGCGGGGTTCCCGAAGAGGAGAAGCGGACAGTCATGCGGGAGGCCAAGGTCATCTCCTCGAGATTCCCCTCGGTCTGGTACACGACGTCGGCCAGGCCGGCGGAAATCAGCATGGGGCCCATGTCTTCCTGTTCGATAACGCGGAACCGGTAGGTGTCGAGACCGGACGGCGACGACACGATAGCAGTCACCGGCAGCATGTCAGGCACCGGGCCGATGTTGCCCGCGATGCCGGTCAGTCGGTCCTGGTTGACAGTGCCGAGCGGGGCGCTCGGAGAGAAGAGCTTGAAGGAGACCGCGACCGACGGCACGACGGAGTGGATCACGCCGCCGACCAGCGGCATCCGGACGTTGCCGGCCAGCAGCATCGGGTGGCCGAATGCGAGTATCCGGTTGCCGTCGCGGCAGGTCAACGTGCCGATGCCGGAGAGGCGGACGTCGCCGTCAATCAGGGCGACGCCGACTGCCGCGCCCGGGACCAGGTCGGCAGTGTCGAACGCACCGGCAGCGCTGCCCGCAGCAGCCACCGGCGCGAAGCCGAACTTTCGCAGCTCCGGTTCCACCAGTTCTGCCAGCGCGGGAGTGAGTCCGGACAGAGCCACAGGCAGCGGCAGGGCCGAGAATCCGGCAGCCCCGGCGCCGCCCGACCTGCGACCCGAGCGCGAACCCTCCGGACGGTCCGGTTCGTCCCACATCCGCAGCATCTCGGCCGCCGGCGTGACGCCGGCGAGCGGTTCCTTGGCGAAGCTCCATGCATATGCGACCGCGCCGATAAGCTTGCCGTCGATGTAGACCGGGCTGCCCGACATGCCGGCAGCGACGCCGGACTGCTCCAGGCCCTGTCCCGACAGGCGGCAGAGGATCAGGTCGCCGCGCGGGGAGACGTTGTGCATGATGTCAACGACCTCGATCCCGAATTCCTTGACTTCGGTGCCGAAGAAGACCGACCGTCCGGTGCCTTTCATGCCGGGTTTGAGCTGGTCAACCGTCATTATCGGGACGCCGGCCAGGGTGCATGCGAGGCAGTGAGCCAGCAGCACGATGCAGGCTCGGGTGCGCTCGATCCGTCTCGGGACCGCTGTTTTCAACGTACTAGTGTCCTGTGACTAACGGCTCTTCACATCCGACAACACCGCGCAGGTCTGTCTCTCTGAGCCGTAGGGCGAAGAGTCTTCGGAGCCGACGATTCTTCACTTCGTTCAGAATGACATGCTCAACCCGCACCGGCGTGGCCTCCCGTATTGTCGAGGTATCTCGCTTACACCTCACTAGCGGGGTGATATCCGGGCAATCCGGTCCCATTTCTGGCGCCAGTCGGAGTAGTCGGCGAAGTCACGGCAGTTGACCGGCAGCCAGAAGCAGGACTGCCGGTCCCAGGCTGCCTGGTCAGGATAGAACCACGCCTCCTGGGTGTCGTAGACGGCAACCAGGTACCCGCGGCCGACCCGGCCGGAGTCGGCAACGCGCGGCTGGTCGGCTTCGTCCACGGCCCGGCGCAGAGACTCCATCCGTTCGTTCATCACCGCGGTCGGGAAGCCGCCGGCCATGCCGGGCGTGAGATGGAATTCCAGCTGGAAGAGCGCGTTCAGTTTTCCGTTCGATAACAAGGCCAGGTCAGGGGCGGGCAGCGGCGGCTGGTTTTCGTGCGAAAGCGGCGGATTGGCGCGGCAGGTCCAGCCGGGCTGGGTCAGCAGGACCCGGCGGATATGGTAATAAGCAGCGCAGGCGAGGTCCTCGGCGTTGAAGACCAGGAAGTCGCGAACGTCTTCTTTGAGTTTCAGCCAGAGGTTGCCGGTAATGAAGCTGTGGGGTTCGTCGGCCATAGGCGCGGGTGCTTAGGTCGCGCTGCGAAAAGCCGCCCCGACTGTTGCCACGACTTCCGGAAAATCCCGGAGGTTCAACAGGCTGGCGCCGATTCCGAGCGTGCCGGCCCGATAGCGAGCTCCGCCTTCGACGCCCAGAATCTCGATGCGCTGGATGCCCGGGTGGGCACTGAAGAACTTGTCGCTGAGTAGGTCATACAGATTCTGCCAGCCGGCAGAAGTGAGGCGGACAGTGGAGCCAAGCAGCATAACACCGAGCGGCTTGAGGCTGAGCCCCAGGGCGTCGCGGTAGTAGTTAGCCAGCGCCATGCGGTTGGCCGGGTCGGCGACGAACCAGGCGCTCTTGGCGGTTGCGTCAATCGCCATGAAGACTTCGTGGTGGCCGTAGACGCTCTTGAAGTTCTGCCGCAGCGGGGTCTTGCTGGCAAACGCGATGTCATAGAATTGCTTCAGGAGGCCCGAGTTCTCGATGGTTTTCTGCGCTGCCTTGTCGGCGAACAGGTTCTCGTAGCCGTAATTGGCCATGGAGTTGTGCAGGGGGTCGGAGGCGTTGAAGCGCGGCAGGTTGCGCAGCATCAGGCCGCAGCCGAACGCAGGACTGAGCGCGGCGGCAGATATCTCCAGAGACCGGTGCGCTTCAAGCCTCAGCTTGGCCGGCATCAGTGCTGGGCTCCGCGGTGGAGCACGGCGGTGATATGCCTGAACTCGGCGTGGTTCTTTGCCAGCCGTGCGGCGAACGTCTGGATGGCCGCGCGCGACAGGATATAGTTGATGTTGCCGATAACCGCCTGGCCGGCGAACGCCTGTCGGAGGAGCTGCTTCGGGCTGACGAACCGTTCATACTCGCGGGCGTCGGTCAGCGGTTTCCCGGCTTCGGTGTCCAGCAGTGCAGCGACCAGAAGGCCGGGCAGGCTTTCGAGACGGACGAGCAGGCCGGGCGGGCTCGGCGGGTCAGGCGGGATGGTCTGCACTGCCTTAACGTTGCCCGGAGCCAGCAGGCGCTCGAGGTCCGGTTCCGGCCTGAACCCGAGCCGCAGAGCGACCAGACCCAGGCCGAGGTTATGAAGCGAAACGCGGGGTAACTGCGGGTTCTCGGGCTTCGGGTTACCCGGAGCCTGGGCCTGACTGCGGCCTTCGGTGTCCACCTGCATCAGCTTGCGGATTTCGAACCAGTGGCGCCGGCCGGTAGCCAGCAATTCGCGGAACGTGAGCCGTACCAGCAGCGAGGTCAGGCCCATTTGCCGGAAATCAGACCGGACGAAAATGCTCCAGAGCGTCTCGGTGCCGGCGTCGGGGTCACGGTCGAAGTGGCAATGGGCGACCGGGTGCGCAACTGCCGGCGGTCGGGGCGCGGACATCGGCGCGTCGGCGTCGAATTCTTCGAAGAACGCGAAGTCGGCCTTGGTGTCCGACACGCGGCGCTCGATACGCAGGACGAAACCGGCGAGCGGGCCGGAGTTGACCGTCAGGCGGTCGCCCGCAAGAGCGTAGTCCGGGCCGAAGGGAACAAGGCCGGCAGCCGGCTCGGCGTTAGTGCGTCGCAGGATGCGGGTCAGCAGCGCCGTCAACTACCAGCTCCGCGTCCGGCTTTCTGACAAGACTCGTTCACATCCTGTGCTCATGCTCGTGGGAACGTGTCGCAGTGCGGTTGCGCCATCCGCGAGCGCACGGTACGGTCCTTTGGTGATGACGAACCAGCAAAGCCGTTTCAATGGATAATCCTAGGATGCACCGGCAACAAGTCAAGTTGGCAGGGTAGCGATTCTGTTTTCGCTCATAACGGGCACTACCGGCAGCGAATCGACTTTGAGGGCGAAGTCCAGGTCTGTACGAAACCCGAGGCCGGCGAGCCGCAGGGCATGTTCGGTTGAAGTCAGGACTCGGGCGAGGTCGGTCCTCAGGCTTCGGTAGGCTGCGCGGGCAGCCAGCGCAGCGTCATCGAGACGGGATTGCCCCTTCGCAAGCTGGTTCACCAGCCCACCCGCACAAGCGTAGTCCTCGAGGCTCAATCGGCCGTTGTTGCCCGCGCACAGGATGGTGACGGCTTCGCGTCCGGCGATCGCATCGGCAACCGCGCTGAAGTTGACGAAGCTGCCGATGAGAACGGTGTCGGCGTCCTTGGCCGCGGCGAGCGCCTGGGTGCCGTTGGTCGTGGTCAGAATGACGACCTTCCCGGCTACGACTTCCCGCGTGTATTCCCGCGGGGAGTTGCCGAGTTGGAATCCCTCGATGCGTTCGCACTCGCGCTCGCCGCCGAGCAGGACTTCGTTCTCGGTGTAGGGCTCGGCCAGTTTGACCGCCTGCTCCACGTCCGTAACCGGCAGTACGAACCGCGCGCCGCCGGCCAGCGCCGCGGCAATCGTGGTCGAGGCGCGAAACACATCAATCATCACGACCGCCGCACCTGGCTCGGCGCCGGCGAACTGGCGGGGAACGTGTGCAACGCTGATTTTCACGCGGCCAGCTCCTCGTCCAGCATGCCGATACCGAGTTTGCCGCGCCGGAACCGTCCGCTCTCCATCAGCCGGCGGTGGAGCTGGATTGTCGTCGCTACCCCGGTGACGGCGGTCTCGTTCAGAGCCCGGGCCATCCGCGCGATTGCCTGAGGCCGGTCCGGTGCCCAGGCGATGACCTTGGCCACCAACGGTTCGTAGAGCGGCGGTATCACGTAGCCGGGCGCGAGGTACGAGTCTACCCTGATGCCGGGCCCGCCCGGCATCCGCACGTCGGTAACGAGGCCGGAGCTCGGCTCAAACCCGGCATCCGGGTCCTCGGCGTTGATGCGACACTCGACTGCATTGCCCCGGGGCTCGGACGGTTCGGCCGGCAGCGCGAGATCCTCGCCGGCAGCCGAGAGAAGCTGGTGCTGGACGATGTCAATACCCGTGACCGCCTCCGTGACCGCGTGCTCGATCGGCAGTCGGCAGTTGATCTCAAGGAAGAAGCAGTTCTCCTTGTCGTCCATCAGGAATTCGACCGTCCCGCAGTTGGTCAATCCCACGGCCCGGCCGATTGCCAAGGCCCGGTGCCCGAGTGTACTGCGGAGTTCGGCGTTGACCGCCGGGGACGGGCTTTCCTCAAGCAGCTTTCGGTACCGGAACTGGACCGAGCAGTCGCGCTCAGGCAGGAACGCGACGTTGCCCTTGCGGTCGGCCAGAAGCTGGACTTCGACGTGGCGGGCGTTGGTCAGGTGCTTCTCGATGTAGACCCGGCCGTCACCGAGAGCAGCCTTTGCTTCGGCCTGACACATGCGGAATCCGGTCTCGATGTCCTTGTCCCGTTTCACGAGCCGCATGCCGATGCCTCCGCGGCCGGCTGCAGCCTTGACGAGGACCGGATAGCCGAGTTCGCCGGCCAGCTTGGCGGCATCAGCCGCAGCCGCGACCTCACCTTCGGAGCCGGGCACAACCAACAGGCCGGCTCCGCTTGCGAGCTGCCGCATGCGAACCTTGTCCCTCGCCAGCCTCAGGGTTTCGACGGTCGGACCGATGAACGTCATCTTGCAGGATTCAGTCGCCTCGATGAACTCCGGCGATTCAGAGAGAAAGCCGTAGCCCGGGTGGAGCGCGTCGGCCTTGGTGATCTCGGCAGCCGACAGGATGCGCGAGACGTTGGTGTAGCTGTCCGGGGCCGGTGATGGTCCGATGCAGACCGCCTCGTCGGCAATGAGCACGGGCAGGGAGTCGCGGTCGGCCTCGGAGTAGACCAGGGCAGACGGCACGCCCAGTTCGCGGCAGGCACGGATGATGCGCAGCGCCACCTCGCCGCGGTTGGCGATCAGGACCTTCTTAAAGGGAAGAGACATGGCTAGGAGGAAGCTCGAAGTCCGAATGACGAATGACGATTGAATGACGAAGTCCGAATCCACAATTGGTCGTTGCCGATGCGGGCTTCAATCGGCATTGACCTCAGCGGTCCCTGTCCGACAGTGCGAGCTTCGAGCCTTGTCATTTGCGGGCCACGCCTCTAGGCGCGCTCGACATACGTGTTGGTCCGGGTGTCGATTCTCACCTTGTCTCCGGTCTTCACGAAGAACGGCACGCTTACTGAGAGGCCGGTGGCGAGCTTGGCCGGCTTGCCGCCGCCGGTCGCAGTGTCCCCGCGGAAATTCGGCTCGGTCTCGGCGACTTCGAGCACAATAAACATCGGAGGCTCGACGCTGACCGGCTGGCCCTCCATGTAGGAGACGTCGATTTCGAGGCCGTCGCTCAGGTAGAGCGCGCTGTCGCCGAGCTGCTCCTCGGTCAGGGCGAACTGCTCGTAGCTGGACGTATCCATGAAATGGTACCCGACGTGGTCGTGGTAGAGGTACTGCGCTTTCTTCCGCTCCATCTCGACCTCTTCGAACTTCGCCTCGGATTCGAAGCTCTCCTCAATCTGTACTCCGGTCTTGATGTTACGGAGCTTGGCCAGGACCCGGGCGCGGCGCTGCGCGGTACGACTGCGCGAGTAGGAAATGACCTGGTAGATGCCGTCCTTGAACTTGATGAGCACTCCGGACTTGAATTCGTTGGGGGTAATCATCCTACATCCTGTTCTTGGTCAGACCGGACCCGGCTAGAGCTCGATGAGCCGCTTCGGACTCCGGGTCAGGTTGGTGTAACCGGTTCTCGTGATGTGCACCATGTCTTCGATGCGGACGCCGCCGGTACCCGGCAGGTAGATGCCGGGCTCGACCGTGACTACGTCGCCGGGCGCGAGTGTATCCTTGCCGGTAGCGGCCAGCGCCGGCAGTTCGTGGACCTCGATGCCCACGCCGTGGCCCAGGCTGTGGCCGAACTGCTCGCCGAAGTCCTGCTCGCTGATGTAGTCGCGGGCTGCGGCATCCACGGTCCTGGCCGATGCGCCCGGCTTGATGGTGTCGAGGGCGCGGCGTTGGGCCTCGTGGACAATCTCGTAGACCCTCCGCAGCTCGGCCGGGGC
Organism: Caldifarciminota bacterium UBA2258; assembly: GCA_002347155.1. Classification (GTDB taxonomy): domain Bacteria; phylum Hydrothermota; class Tepidihabitantia; order Tepidihabitantales; family Tepidihabitantaceae; genus UBA2258. The sequence goes on along the minus strand of DDXO01000025.1, from coordinate 61,224 downwards.
CCTGCCGACAAATACCGTCCGGGTCATGTCCGAGCAGTACCCGCGGACCCGGCAGCCGATATCGAAGGTGAGCGCATCCCCTCTCCTGAGTTTTCGGTCGCTGAACCCGGCGTGGGGCTTGGCCGCATTCGGACCGGACGCGACGATGGAATCGAACGCCACCTCGCCGTGTTTGCGGAACTGGAATTCGACTTCGAGGGCCAGGTCGCGCTCCCGCACGCCCGGCTTCACCATCTTGAGCACGTCTCTGAACACGCGGTCGGTTACCCGCTGAGCCGCGGTAATCGTCTCGACCTCAGCCCGCTCCTTGGTCCGGCGCAGCTCCAGCACGAGGTCCCCGGCTTTGACCAGCCTGGCTTTGCGGAAGCGCTTCCGGAACTGGGCGAAGCGGCTGAGCGTCACGTGGTTTTCCTCGACGCCGAGGCGGCCGAAAGGCCGCAGCCACTCCGGCGGCGGGTGGGAGACGAGGTCGCGGGTAAGGACGCGCTTGCGGCAGCCCTTCACCTCGGTCCGGGCCTGCTCCTGATAGCGGAAGTCGGTGTAGAACCAGGCGTCGCGGCGGGTGACAAGCATCAACCCGTTCGAGCCGGTGTAGCCGCACAGGTAGCGTATGTTCGGCAGGTTGACGACCACGAGCCCGTCCAGCTTCTCGCGGCGGAGCAGCCCGCGTAACCGCTCAATGCGCTTAGACATAAGAACGTATTCTAAGGGAAGTCAACGGAGAGTCAAATGAGGCGCGCTGACCGTCCCGATTCTAGGCCAGCGCCGCGAGCAGGGATTCGACTCTGTTGACGGCCCTGGCTTCTTTCTCCTTCGTCTCGGTCAGGAGCGCCGCTTTCGCGGTCGACTCCAGCGACTTGTCTGCCGCCCTGGACAAGAGGTCGGCGATTTCCTTGTATGCCCTGCTCAGCTCGTCGGCCTGACCGGCCACGGCTCCGAGCTTCTGTCCGACCTCGGCGAAGTAACCGGAGGCCATGGCCCGACATTCCGACCAGACGGTTCCGTTCCACCAGTTGCCGTGGGACGAGCCGTGCTCGGCCACGGCGCGGGTCCAGTTGTCGTAGGCAATCGGGCCGATGCCGTAGTGCTCAAGGCTGTGCTGCTCCGGGTGTCGGAACAGGTCGAGCGCGTAGCTGAGGCTGTCCCGCACTGCTGTCCGGTCGTCTGCCGGCCTGAGTTTGCCGAACGTGAAGAAGTTCACGTGTACTTCGTCCTTCATCTCCTGCCAGGAGCCGAAGGTGAGGGTCGCGGGCGGAAATCCGCCGCAGCAGTCACCCCACGGTTGGCCCGTGAAGAAGGTCTTGTCGTCGTACCCGGAGATGACCTGGTGCTCCATGTTCACGAGCGAGCAGGGGATTCCTGAGTCGAGGGCGTGCTTCAGTTTCTGCTCGACCGCGGCACGTTCCTCGGGCGCGCTCCCTGAGTGGTAGAACCCGAGGTCGGTCATCTCCAGCCCCAGGTTACGGAGCAGCTTCTGGAAGCCATCGTACTTCCAGCAGTACGGTCCGCTCGGGCAGATCTGCTCGTGGATGTTTATGAGGAATGCGTGGCCGGAACCGCCGAACGCCCACGCATCACTTGAGACCAGGTGGTAGTAGTCGAGCACGGCTTTGACCACGCCCATCAGGGTCGTGTTCAGCCGGCCCTGCGACAGGTTTTCGAGCTTCATGACTTTCTCCTCTTGAGCTAGCCGATGGCGACCCGGGTCGGCTCGGCCGCTCACGTCGCCAAGATGGTAGCAGGCGCGGACGGCATGTCAATGCGGCAGCCAACCCGGGAAATGACGAAGCTCGAAGCACGAGGGCCGAATGAGGTGCGAATGGGCAGCAGTCAACTGGGAGTCAGGACTTCGTTATTCGGTCGTCATTCGCCTCAATGGCCGTTTGCAGGTTATGACACGCACGGCACCCCGAAGCCCGCCGGCAAGGCGGCGTATCGGACCCAGATAGATAAGGACCGACGAGGAACGCTGCCCCTGTTTCCGGCCGATGGCAAGACACAGCATCACAGAATCGATTTCCCGGAGACGCAGCAGTCGATTCCTGACGCGGCGCGGGCGGTCCTGGGCGAAGGCGGCAGGTTCCAAGACAGCTTACAGCCGACAGCCTACGGCCAGCAGCCGACCGATTGCACGCACTTGAGCCAGCGATGCAATGGTTACATGAGCTTCTCTAAACACCGGGCTCAGAATCCGACGGACCATGCGGAGCAAAACCACGAGCTGAAACCGAACCGTCGCTATGATTGGCATTCGGCAATTCAGCCCACAATTCATCCCACGGTTCAATCCGCAACTCAATTCCCGACTCGATCCATGGGTGACTCATAGACTCACTCCTAAACTGAACCGCCGATTGACTTGCAGATTCACTCTACGACTCGCTCGGGACCTGAGTCTACGATTCATAGGTTGATTCAGTTGCCTATTCAGTCCCTAAGTCATTCCAAGAGTGACTCTTAGACTCACTCAAGAGGTCGCTCTTCGATTCTGTTGCCGATTCAATCCCCGAACCACTCCGGGGACGACCCCGGGGGTCACTCCCCCATTGGTTTCCTCAGTGAACCCGAGAGTGCCACTCTCGGCCAAGCCCAATGCTGATTGGCTTCTAGCTGGTGACGTATACACCTGAAAAACAAAAGGTTACGAGACTCTGCCTGCATCTGCGGTCTCCAGTGAGTCTGGCATGTCGTCAGTATATTCCACAGCCATGAGATAGCTGACCGGCTGAGCAGGTCAGGCCGCACGAACGATCACACGCTCGATCCCATACCAGTCTGCCCATCGATAGCCATCTGCCGTCGGTAAAGATATCACAGCGATGGGACTCTGAATCTGTTCAGCCTGTATAGTAGTCAAAATAGCATATAGATAAACAAAGCTTGACATCAAGTATCTATGATATTATCATGAGGCCATATGTTTAACTATGAAGACACGACTGCGTCGACACGCCAGCGAGCTTCTTGGTTGTTGATAGCCAATGGCTGACCATCGATGGCTCTCGGTCGACGACGTTGCAGGCTATCTCGGCGTCAAGCGTTACACTGTATACCGCTGGATAGACAAGCGCGGGTTGCCCGCTCACAAGAGGGGCAAGCTCTGGTTGTTCAGTAGGGACGAAGTCGACCGGTGGGTACGCCTCGGCGGGGACGTTTCGATGGCCGCCGATTCGTCCGTCTTCCTATCCGGGCGGTCGCGTGCGGATGAAGCCCCGTTGTTCATTCGCCGGGAGGTTGATCCACCTGAATCCAAGCCGCCCGGCTTGCTCATTAGCCAAGGGGCGTCCGCATCTGTGGCACAGTTGGCCGAAGCGCCAGAAGTCCGTGAGCATCTCGACGAGCAGCGAGGCCCTGCGGTCGAGCGGCCGGTGCCGGTTCTGTCCACGACTGCGCAAGTCGCGAACATCCCGGCCGCAGCTCGGGTTCAGGTGGGCGTGGTCATGGGCCTGGCCGCCGGAGTGGACATGCCCGTGCGCATTGAAGCCCTTACCATGACCGGCAGGGGCGAAGTCATTCCGACCGGTGCGGTGGGACGCGTCATGTCTGAGAGCGTCGGCGCCGCTGTTGCGTACGTCAGGGCACACGTCTCAGAGTTGGGGTTCGCGGCCGCGTCCCTGGAACTGACCGACGTTGTCGTCATTGCTGAGATTGGGGACATACCGGTTCAGTCCGACACGCTTGGGGCAGCGGTTACCGTGGGCCTGGTCTCGGCGTTGACCGGCGTCCCGCTGCGACGCGGCACGGCGATAGCGGGCAGGGTCAGCACAGACGGCCGTCTGTTGCCGGTCGGCGATGTCCCCCAGCGTCTGCACGCAGCCGCCCGCGGTGGCATTCGGGAAGTGTTCCTCCCCAGCGAGAACGCGGACGAGGCGAAGGCACAGCCGTTCCTTCAGGACTGGCCGATGAAGATTGTGCCGGTCGGGCACGTGGGCGAGATTCTGCAACTCGCCTCGACACGAGGGCAACTGGATATATTCAAGATGATTGGCAATCAGAGCCCCGAAGCCCGAACGCCGGCTCATCGCGCAGGCGATTGACATGCGGCGCACGGCGAGCGTCCGGCATCCGGTTCCACGCACTCTATCGAATGGACAGATACCCGACAATTGGAGAAGCAAGCTGGCGGAGCAACTCGCCAGGGGCCGCAAGCGGGGGGCGCTCAGGTTCCTTGACCGGATGATGGACCAGCGCTGGCCGCTCTTCCGCGACGACCCGACGTTCGCCGCCGAACGGCGGCTCGCTCTGGCACTGCGGATTCAGTTGCTGCGTGAATGGGGCTGGTATTCCGAGGCGCTGGCGTGGCTATGCCTGGAGACCGAACTCAGCCCGGGCGACCCCGAATCGATGGTGACAAAGGAGTGGTTGATGAAGACCCTGAACATGCCCGGCGCGAGCGCGCCCAGCGGCACTGAACATGTCGTTGATGCGGCAAACGCGTGGCCCGGCGTGGCCGGGATGCACGAACTGAAGGGGATGCTCGAACGCGACGTCCTCATGCCGATCCGCCAGCCGGACCGCTACCGTCAGTTCGGCATCGGCCTTCCCAACGGAATCCTGCTGTACGGGCCGCCCGGTTGCGGCAAGACCTACATCGCCCGCAAGCTGGCGGCACGGCTCGGATTCAACTTCCGTGAGGTGCGCGGGTCGGACATCGCCAGTACCTACGTTCACGGCACGCAGGGCCTCATCGGCAAGATGTTCCAAGAGGCGCGCGACAAAGCGCCCACGTTGCTCTTCCTTGATGAGATAGATACCTTCCTACCCGCCCGCAACGGCACTGACCTGTGGTACCACTATGCGGCCGAGGTGGCGGAGTTCCTGAAGCAACTGGAGAACGCCGGGCAGTCTCGAATACTGGTCGTGGGCGCTACCAACCTGCCCAACAAAGTGGACGAAGCCGCGCGACGGCCGGGCAGACTCGACAAGAAGATCTACGTCGGCCCGCCTGACCTCGAGGCCCGCGTTGAGCTATTCCGGCTTTACCTCGACGACAGGCCGCAGTTGAGGATCGACCTGCTGGCCTGTGCCCAGATGACCGAGAACTACACCTGCGCGGAGATTGAACTTGTGGTCAAAGAAGCGGCACGCATCGCAGTTACCGTGCCTCGGTTCATCGAACTCGCCGACATCATGCAGGCCATCCTCACAGTCAAGCCTCAGCACGACCAGGACGACTTCGAACGCTACCGCCGCATGGCGGACGAATGACGACGCCCTGCGCAGCACGCCCGCGCGTTTGACATGATTTCCCCGGCCGCTACCATGTGAGCGATGAAAGCAAGCGTCAGCCCACGTTGACACGGAGGGAGTGGAACTAGATGGAGCCAAGTCTTCCGGGGTGGATTGACGCCATTTGGCTGGTGCCCGCGGTCGTACTCTGGGCAACTGGAATCGTCCTCGCTTCAGTCTCGTACGTTCGCCTCAGGTTCCCGGCCCAACGACCCGCGACCTCTGGAGGTCCGTCCCTTACACCCAGTCTCATTGTCCTCATGGCTGGCATCGGGTTCCTGCTGGCTGTCAAGTGGTACTTCGGACTAGCGGGAGTGGTGCTTGGCGCCCTGTGCTTTGGTCTAGTCGCTCTTGCCACGATGGTCGCCGGTGCATTCAGCTCGGCGCGTGACTACAGGGCGATGATGCGGACCTACGATCGCTGCGTCGACATGGGCATGTCACCGCACGAAGCCCTCTCGGAGGTCTCTAGGCTTCGCCATCCGGAAGTCTCACCGGAAGTACATGAACTGCTGGCCCAGAAGATGGCCGTTATTCACAGGCTTTTTTTCTTCTACGACACCGGAGTCGAACCAGGAAGACGGAAGTCCCTGAAAGACTCTGATGTCCTTTCCACGCTGTACTCGTCAGAGATGAGCCATGTGCGAGGTGACATCTACCGCGCGCACGTCGATCACGCGAAGGAAGCCTGTTTGCGGGAGAAGCTGGACAAGGCGGAGACGCTGCGCAGGGCTGGCGACAAGACTCAAGAGGACGCTAGTCTTCAGAAGTACGATGAGGCAGTTGCCATCGCCCCCGAGTACATCGTGGCCCACGTCCATCGGGCACATAGGTTGGCAGGAGCGGACCGTCACGAGGACGCCATCCGCGGCTACGATGACGCGCTGCGGTTGTGCCCCAGTCTGGTAGTGGCGTTGCAGGCCAAGGGTGACTGCCAGGTTGCGCGGAAGCGGTTCAGAGACGCGGTGCCGCACTATGCGCGCGCAATTGAGCTTCGCCCCACCGATGGAAGCCTGAGGATCAAGCTGGGCAGAATCCAGGAACTGACAGGCGACCACGAAGGCGCGCTCTCAACGTTGGCGAGCGAGTGCTGCCTGCAAGATCCAGAGGCATGCTTGGTCAAGGGAGATGCTCTGCTGCGTCTGGAACGGGGTAGGGAAGCGCTTAACTGCCTTACTAGAGCGACTGCCCTGGCGCCCGAGAATCCCGAGGTCTGGAAGGGGTTGGGGTTCGCGCAGATGATGGTTGGCCGATTCAAGGAGGCAGAGGGAACAACCGATGAGGTGATTCGCCTGGCTCCTGCTGACGCAGAAGGGTGGGAATTGAAGGGCAACTTGCACGAGCTACTTGCCAACGCGGCTGACGTGCATCGGGCAACCTACAAGATGGTCAGAGCCTTCGGTGCGGACGTGCCGACAGAGATGGACCCACCCGCGCCTGAGGTCACCATTGAGCACCTTCGCAGCGCTCAGCGCTTCTATCAGAGGGCCATCGAGCTAGACCCAGATTGTCAGACAGCGGTCGAGAGTCTGGAAGGTGTGACACGTGAACTCGAACGTTGCGTCGGCTAGCCGGAGCATGAGCGGTCTTCAGATGGTAGGCTGCGGTTCTTCGCAACTCGGCACCGTCCACCGCGCGCCATCCGATTCGAGACGCGCCTCTTGCGGCCCTTTAGCTTCGCTAAGGAATCCGCACCCACGGCCGTCCTTGAAGCCGCAGAAGTGGATGTGCCCAAGACCTCCGTCCGAAAGGAGTTGACTATGCCCGAATACCGTAAGCGCAAGAACAGTGATACATGGCACTGGTGCACGAACTGCTCCAACTGGCCGACGCTGGTGGAAAATCCAGATGTCCGCAGCAGCAAGCCGGCTTCGGGTGGCGGTCGTGACCTCTGCAACGAGTGCAAAGCCAAGACGAAGTGCGGCGAGTGCAATAGGTAGCCTACCAGGAGGTACTATGCCTAGAAGAGAGACCGTCACACAGGTTATAGACGGTGACACGTTCAAGACGGCGAGTAGAAAGAGGCCGGTGCGTTTGGCCGATGTGGACACACCCGAGGTCGGAACACGGGGCGCGGCGCAGGCCACAGCAGCGCTCAAGAAGCTCATCCTCAACAAAGCCGTTGTCGTCGACACGCAGGCTAGGGATGTCTATGGCCGGGCCGTAGCGAAGGTCAAAGTCGACGGGAAGTCCGTCAACAGAGTGATGAAACGGTTCGAGCGCTAGGGGCGACTGGCGGCCGGGCCTGTCTGGCAGAGAAGCGGTGACGCAGTGTGAGGCTCCGCGGGCCAAGGCGGTTCTCTCGGTGCCCGTGCGTTTGACATGATGCGCCCTACCGCTACCATGTCCGCGACGGAGTCTGGACCCTTGACGGAAACAGCGGCTAAAGTACCCCAAGATCTCAGGGAGAAGGAGTGAGGTAAGATGCTTGTCAGGACCTCGGGAGCAACCAGAGAGCTTGCTCTCGCCAAAGTCGAAGAAGAGGTGGCTGCTGGTCGGCTGGGACCGGACGTCCAAGTGCAGTCTCAAATCGTCTTCGGTGACAACGAATGGCACGAGCTCGGCACGACAGAACTGTGGCATCGTGCGAGAGGCGAGGCCGGTGTGGCTCGCTCTCCTGCGTCCTGTGGGCGCAAGACCCTGCAGGTGACTTCCACGTCGGAACCGAACAAGAGTCCCAAGGGTTGGATGCGCTGGGCGGGCGTCATCGTACTCGTGGCCGCCGGAGTCCTGTTTCTCGTGAGCGCTCCCACCGTGGGTTCCTTGTCGGGCAACTCAACCATAAACGAGGTGCTCAAGGAGTACCTCGCGTCGCCTTGGCCGCTTCGAGTGTTGGACGAGACACACGCCGGCCCTCACGACACCGAGAACACGTTGATCAGCACACTGGTGCTGTGTCGCGCGCTCCGACGAAACCCGAACCCCGGTTACTCGCTCGGCCAACTCGTAGGGTCCCTCCTGTGGCCCGGACTGCTACTTGCAGGTCTTGTGCTGGCTTGGCGTTTCTTGTTCAAACGCAGGCGCTGGGCGACTCTCATATTCTGGTCATCTATCGGGCTTTTGGTGTGGGGTTCATACCGATTCGCGACCTACTTGGTGGACTCGTCCAACGAGCGGCTCCTAGATGAGGTTCTGCGTCTCAACCCAACCGCGCTGGCCGAGTTGCGGTCGAGTTCGGTCGACCCTGCCGAACGGGCGATCATATCGCACCTGGGTGACGTGACGCAGGCAGTCGGGGTCGACAAGCACAAGGTCAACCCCAGCTCCGGAGGAGCCGACACCTACGGTCAATACGCGGAGCTCGCGCGGTGCATTGATGCCTTCGCAGGCCAGTTTCAGTGTGATGTGGAGAGCGCGAACGCCGAACTCGGGCGTCTCGGCCTCGATGCTCTGCTCTCGCCATCCAAGTTCGGATCGGAGTCCGCACTACTGGAGGGCCGACGTCGCCTACGAATGGCTGTAGGGGTGATGGACAGGTACGAAACGCTCGCTGACCGTCGTGTCGCTGCAATGGACAGCACTCTAGCCGGGTTGGACCTTCCGCAAGCGACAAAGCGGGATGTGATGGCGGGATACAGAGGGAACACGGAGGCGCGCGCCAAGACCAAGATGAGGTTTGAACTCCAGCGACGCATCTTCGCAGCATCTGACAGCCTATTGGTCTTCTTGCTAGCTCGACGCGGGGCCTATGACGCCACGGAGGCAGGCGTCTACTTCGCCTCCGAGGCCGATATAGGTAGGTACAACCGCTTAGTGGCAGCCGTTCTCGCGCGTGTCAGAGATGACAGCATATTTGACGCCAAGCTCCGTGCCGAAGCTGGCCAGAACGCAGCCACGTACAGGAACTGGGGCAGGTAACTGGGGCATATGAAAGCGGGCGTCGATGGACGACGACCACGTCCGAGATTCCCCACGCGTTAGATATGACGTGTTCCACCGTTGCGCTGTACGCGGTGGGCGGTGGCCCGCAAAGAGAGGAGAGCGATGCCGATAGTAGTAGTGCGCGGACGTAGACTCAGGCCTCTAGCAGCTGTAATGGGGGCCTCGCTGATGTTTGCCGTCTGGGCGGGTTGCGGTGCAGACATGAACGCACGCATCCTCCTCGGATACTCCACGCTGCATGTGGCTGTTGTGAAGGGCCAATATGACGTGGTCGAAGCCCTCATTGCCAAGGGTGCCAATGTGAACGCAACGGATCGCCTAGGTCTGACCCCGCTGCATTATGCCGCCCAGAAGGATCGGACGGACTTGACTCTGCTCCTCATCGTGGCGGGCGCAGAGGTGGATGCGAGAACCAAGTCTGGTCGGACCCCGTTACACTGGGCCGCACGCAAGGGCCGCGACGCTGTCGCCGACCTCCTTGTCACCAAGGGTGCCAACGTGAACGCTAGAACCAATGCGGGGTTGACGCCGCTACATTGGTCCGCCGCGTTCGGCCACAAGAACGTGGTCGAGCTCCTCGTTGCCAAGGGTGCAGATGTGAACGTGAAGGCCGACAACGGGAACACCCCGCTGCTTCTCGCTGCTACGATGGGCCACGCGGATGTGGTCGACCTTCTAAGGAAATGTGGCGCGACGGAGTAGTCAAACCGGGCGGAATGAGGGACAGTCTCCTATATGGCGGTGCCGTCAATGGCAGAGGCCGCGTCCCGACCCGCCCGCACGTTTGACATGATGTGCCCGGCCGCTACCATGTCCGCGATGAAGTCCGAACCATCGGCTTCAACGTAGAGGAGACAAGGACTTGCCGTCCTTTGTCCCTGCTACCATATCACCAGACGGCTGGGCTGCGCTCCAAGGGGTGCTCACCGACGAAGAGGTGCGAATGATACGTGAGGGCAGCCTCCCTGTGGCAACACCTTCTTGGTTGGCCGCCGGGCCACTTGCCGAATCTGTTGGGTCCTGCGCTACCGCCGCAAAGGACGTACTGGCGTATTGGGGCCAGTCAGTTCCGGCCGAACGTATCCTCTGGTTGCATTCATACGGTGCCTATTTCGTATACACGGGTGCGAGTTCCGTGAAGGTCGTCGTGCAGAAGGGCCGACTCGAACACGTTCTCGCCGACCTACGGTGGAGCCTTGCTTGCACCGCCAGCCTCCTTGCTCACGGTGTCCCGCGGTTCCGGAACGAGGCCGCACTGACCGAACCGAAGCAGCCGTCGGTCATCGATAGCAGCGCGCGAGAAGCGGAGTCCGCCATGGTCCGCTTGGAGGAAGCGATGGACTGCATGATGGACTGCCAAGATGTCGGGCCCAAATCCATGCTGCGGTTCGCGGAGAGAGTCAACGACATAGTGGTGGGGCGCGCTGAGTGTCTTCCGACGGGACTGCCTCTGGCACACCTCGCGCTGGCCTTGTATAACGCCGCCCACCGCGAGGCGTATCTTTCGCAGAAAGCATGGGGGTTCCTCGTTGAAGATGACGTGGCTCCGTCGGACTTCTTCGAGCCATATGACGACCAACAGGACACGGGGCAGTTTCCTCATCTCACTGCCGACGAAATAGGCAAAGTCGCCGAGCGTGTGGTCATGACGTTCCGAACCGCCTCGGACAACGCTCGCAGGAAGCAAGAACGGAATGGACTTTAGCGTGCCAGACCGGCAGTCCCAGAAGTCATCAGGCGGCGGGTCGCTGCCAGCCTCGAAGGAGTCAGTATGAAGTACGACGAACTGATCGCAGAAGTCAGGAAGTCCTCTTATACCCGTAACGACTGGATACGTGCCCCACGTAGCGGGGACCTGACATTGGTTCTCAAGAGTGACCTGAATGTCAGGGTAGTCAGTCATCCGGACGAATGGTCACGCAGACGAACGCCGCCGGAGTGGACGGCCAAGATAATGGGCTCAAGCGGTCTGTTCTGGGAGCACGAAATCTGGTACGCCGGAACGTTGGTGCATGTGTTCGGATGTTGGTCCGTAGACAACGACCACGGCCGCGTTCCTGTGGAAACGGCACCCGGCAAAGTGAGTCGTCTCGACTGCGAACTCTTGCAGGCAATCAGCGATTGCGACATCCAGGACTACGTGAAACGGGCAGGACTCGTGGTCGTGGATTGAGGGACAAACAGGAACGTCGGCGAGATGTACCACCATGTCCGCGATGGAATCCGATCTATCGGCCTCGGCGGCGGTGAGTCAGTCTGATGATCCTGAACTCCACCACGTGATCGAACAGAACCCGAACGAGACTGTGAGACTGACCTGCTCGGTCTTCATGTTGATGCACAAGCGAAACAGTGAGGGGCAAGTTGTGGCTACCGAGTGTCACGAAATACCCCGGATTACGACTCGCCAGGATGCCGAGGACCTGATTAGGGATGGCCGCATCCCTCCCGGCTGCATAGCTCCGCTCGACCCGTTGTCTGCATCCAGCGACCGCTGACGGTTCACGGCTGACATCTGACGGCCAATGGTTGAAGCCGGCAGCCGCGTGTCTCCCGGTGCCAGTTCTCAGTTTCCAGTGAACGACCCCGGCCTTGGCGGCTTTGGAGGAAGACTCCGCTCCGTACGTCCCGCTGCGCTAGTGGGTCCGTCCGCGTCGGCTTGACTCCGGCCAAGGTTGAGCTATAACTTAGTTGTGAATTGGAAAGAGCGAATTACCGTTGACCCGCTGGTCTGTCATGGCCGGGCGTGCATCAAGGGCACGCGCATCATGGTTTCAGTCATCCTCGACAATCTTGCCGCCGGTGTCAGTCCGGAGGAGATTGTCAGGAGCTATCCGCCGCTGACCACCGACGACATCAGTGCGGCGCTGGGCTATGCCACCGAGCTGGCCCGCGAGCGGGTCGTGCCGGTGCCGGCCTGAGCCGGCGGATGAAGTTCAAGACCGACGAGAACCTCCCGACCGAGGCGGCAGACCTGCTGCGGGCTGCCGGACACGAAGCAGTGACGGTCGGCGAGCAGCGACTGAGCGGTTCTGTGGACACGACGATCGGGTCGGTGTGCCAGCGCGAAGGTCGCGTGCTGGTCACGCTTGACCTTGATTTCGCGGACATTCAGGCTTATCCGCCCGACCGCTACCCGGGTTTCGTCGTACTCCGTCTGACAAGGCAGGACAAGGCCAGAGTCCTGAGGGTGATTGCCCGTATCATCCGACTGCTCACGAGCGAGGCAGTCACCGGACGACTCTGGATTGTGGAAGAGCACCAAGTTCGCATCCACGGCGAGTAGCATACGCGCCTGAGCCGTGAGTCAAGACCATGACTTGCTAGGATGCCTGAACCTTGTCCGGCAAGGCCTCATACTTCCCGACTGCAGTGCTCCATTTGATTCGTCCTTTCAACCTGACCACCGCAGACGGTTCACTGCTGACAACCAGCGGCCAATAGCACCGCGTCGGGTGCTTGCCTGCGAACGCGAGATGCACCAATGGGTGACGGGTGATGGCGGTCGCGCAGGACGAGCAGCGGGGCGGCAGAAGCCGCCCCGTGTGTGTCCAGGTCTTGTGTTTTAGGGCTGCGGTGGCAATGGCGCAGGCGGGGGCTGGTACTCGTTGGTCCTCTCGGTTTGCTCGTTCTTGCGAGCTACGCGGATGATGGCGAAGCAGGCGAGCATGGCGAGACCGATGAACCCGAAGATGAATCCGCCGGTGTAGTCCCTGCCCTGCCCGGCCATCTCGCCCGCGAACAGGGCGAGCCCGAAGGCAAAGAGTATCGCTCCGGTGATAAGCAGGCCGTAGTAGTTGCCCTTCTGCTGGCGGGGCGGAGGCGGCACCATGCCTTGTTCTATCATCTTCATGCGTTCCTTGTGGCGCCGGCTTACGACCGCAAGAACGATTGCCAGAATGGCGATGATGGCGAGTATTGCTGGCGCGAATATCAGCGTGACGACCACGATTCCGGTCGCCGAATCCAGGAAGGCAGATGGGGTCATGTCAGGCTCCTCTCACTTGTTGATTCCCGACAACTGCGCGAACGCGCCTGCGCTTGGACGCGACGCGCGGATTACGATTTCTTCTACAATGAAGCTGGCCCGGTCGGCGGTGCAGACTATCTCCGGCATCACGCCGGCCGCGCCACGGTCTGTCTTGGGCGCGGTTACGCCGAGGACGACGAAAGTCCCGAGCAGGACCAGCGTGCTCAGGAGGCCGACCTCCACAAGTCTTTCTCGTAGCTTCGTTTGCTGCATGTCGCCGGTTTGACGTCGCTGCTTGCTTGTTTGTTGCGCCGGGTGTAACATTCGAGGCAGACCGACGTCCTATGTAGAGACAGATGGAGACTGCATCCGAAGATGTCCTGGTGAGCCGCTCAGCGCGGGGCGACGAACAGGCGTTTGGGGTGCTGGTCGAACGCTACAAAGGAATGCTGTATTCAATGTCACGCCGGTTGATGAAGGACCCGGGACGGGCCGAGGACGCGGCCCAGGAGTCTTTCATCAAGGCGTGGGCCGCCCTGCCCGGCTTCAAGGGCGAATCCAAGTTCTCGTCGTGGCTCTACCGCATCTGCTATAATACCTGCATCAGCGAGCTGCGGAAGCGAAAGCCCGAGGTGGAGCTAGACGAGGCGATGGGTGTGCCGGTCGAGGGCCCGGTTCAGGAGTTCCGCAACCGGGACATCCAGGCGACGATACAGGAGGAGGTCAGCAAGCTGCCGGATGACTACCGCGCCGCGCTGACGCTCTATCATTTCAACGGCCTGTCTTATGAGGAGATTGCGAAGCTGACCCACAAGCCGATGGGCACAATCAAGGCTCATATCCACCGCGCCCGGGCCGTGCTGAAGACGCGGCTCCTGGAGCGGGTCGGATGGGATAACCTGAAAGAGGTGATGTGGCAATGAGAGAGAAAGGGACAGAGGGACAGAGGGACAGAGGGATAGAGAGAAGCGGAAGCGGTGCGGGCTGTGAACTTCTGCGGAGCCGGTTACAGGACTATGTGACGCGCGAACTGGAACCGGAGAGCCGGCGGCTGTTCGACGCCCACCTGGTTGAGTGCGGAGAGTGCCAGCATGAGTTGGCGTTAATGACTGCTGTCGTCTCAACCCTTGATCATCAGCCGGTGCTGGACCCGCAGCCGGGATTCAGCGAGAAGGTGATGCGGTCTTTGCCGAGGCAGCGCGTGTTCGTGTTCAGCCCGTGGTGGTCGCTGGCTCTGGCGCCGCTGCTCGCCGGCGCCGTTTGGCTCTTCCGCACCCCGCTCGAGCGCGGAATTGCGGGACTGCTCGGGCGCTATGTACCCGTCAGCGTAACCCTGCCCGCACTGACGATGCAGAGTGCCGGGATAGCAGCGGCGGCAGTAGTAGGTCTTGGCCTGCTTGTGACGGCGGGCGGGGCCGTGTTCTGCTGGAGAGCCTACCTGCGCGACTAGGGTCGCGCGCAGGTACCAGTCTCCAGTGTCCAGTTTCCAGTAGCGGACCGTGACGGTCCGGCCGCTCAGGTTCTGTTGTCCGTCTCGTCGCGCGGGGTCCGGCAGGAACGGACGATGGCACCGAAGATGAGGGTTAACTCCTTGGCTTCTGACCACAGGCCGCGCGCCCTGGTTTTGTGTTCAGGGTATGCGGCCGCGAGCATGTGCAACCAGTGCTGAGTTTCGCGCGCCTCTTTCGCGCAGATGCTGATCTTGTGCTTGAAGTCGAGGCGCGATTCGGCTTCGTTCGCCTCTGAGTAGTTAGCCCCGACGCTCGTCGCCGCCCGAACCAATTGAGAGACGAGCGGACGCGTTACGGCGTCAGCTTTGACTGTTCGTGCGAAGGTGATGACATCCACGCCAAACCGCGAAGTTCTCTCAACTAGGTCCTGCCGCGTCTTCCCGGCCGCCGAACCAGCGCCTGTCCGGTTCCGCTGACTGGTCACTGGTACCTGGTTACTGGTACCTTACCTGATTAGCCCCAGCCAGTCGCCCAGGAGGAACTGGAGTCGGCCGATGAAGAGAGAGATGCGGGCCATTACGGTGTAACCGAACGACGCGCCGAACCCGACCATGACGAATACGATGCCGGCGTAGCTGACCGGTTTGAGTACGCCCTTGCGCTCGGCCGAGAAGAAGAAGTAGGTGACCGTGCAGATGACGCCGATGAGGATGATGATCGCCCAGAGTCCGGTCTGCCAGTTGGCGAACATCGCGCGGGTGACGACTGTCGCCTTGACCTGCTCGATGATTCCCGCCTCAATCGACCGCAGCAGCGACATGCCGGAACCGTAGCCCAGAAAGATGGCGATCGGTATCCGGACCAGCCACGAGATCTTCGGGATGAATCGGGTGAAGTAGAGCGCGCCGACAAAGGCGACCGCAATCAGCCAGAGCTTCTGGCCGTGGCCGACCGGGTCGATGAGGCTCGGGACGAGAATTCGGTGCCAGGTGAAGGTGATGAAGTAGCCGTTAGACACGCCGACGAAGAGGTGCTCGGCCGCGCGATAGAAGGGATTCTCGCGGTAGAGGAAAGAGAAGACGGCCAGAGTAAGTATGGCCGCGATCCAGACCCAGGGGTCAGGGGAGAGGCTCATGAGGACCTCCGATTCCGAAGGACGAAGTCCGAATGACGAATGACGGGCAGCGGATTCGCGTGTCTCATGACTTCCTCCTTCGGGTGGCAAAGTACCCGATGTTGCCGACGATGATGAATAGGATGATGGCGATGTGGGCGGCGGTCTGGGAGGACATTGCCTCGGTACCGCGGTTCCGGACGTGCCAGTTCATGTCCATCTGCGCCATCTTCTCGCGGACAAGCTCTTCGTACTCGGCGGCGCCCCTCATGCCGGCCAGCATGCCGGTAAACTGGCCGGAGTTGAGATAGGTGTAGAAGTCGGCTGCCGAAACCGCGGTCGTGCCGCAGCCGA
Source organism: Caldifarciminota bacterium UBA2258 (assembly GCA_002347155.1). Classification (GTDB taxonomy): domain Bacteria; phylum Hydrothermota; class Tepidihabitantia; order Tepidihabitantales; family Tepidihabitantaceae; genus UBA2258. Next base: position 45,224 of record DDXO01000025.1, on the reverse strand, counting down.
TGCGGAGTCCGAACTGAGTCTGGGCGTAGGCTACCCAGGATATCGGCATCGAGGAGCCGGCGATGGAGACGAGGATGCCGACGTCGTTGTAGTTCTTGACGTGCCGGGTCATGGGCAGCGATTCGGTCCGCGCGCCGTAGTAGTCGACCGGGAAGACGTTGGTTATCTTCTCGCCCATCCCGAGCATCATCGTCAGGAGCGGTGTGGTCCAGCCCCAGAAGACGAAGTCCTCGCCGCTGATGATCGAATCCTCGTGGCTGGTGGCGACCGAGTCGAACTCGCGTTTCACCTCGCGCAAAGCGTCCTCGGCCAGGCCGAGGCCATAGACGTAGGTCGCAACCAGGCCGACGCGGCGGCGCGTGGCAAAGGCGTGGCGCAGCAGCGCGATGGTCATAGGGTGCAGTTCAGCCTGGGTGTCGGGCGAGTAGTCGACCGAGATGAGGAGCGCCTTGTCTTCGGGCATGGTGTCGATGTAGTTGAACATCTGCTGCACCGGCGGCGAGGCGACCGGCTTGACCGGGAAGGGCTTGATGAGCGGTACCATGACGACGAGCCAGACGACGAGATAAATCCACCGTCGGTCAATGCGCTGGAGGATTTCCCAGAAGGTGTGCCTCTTGGCACCGGATTGCGCCGCCATCACTCACCTCCTCCGAGCCAGCCGCGCTCGATGCCGAGTATGATCTTGAGCGATGTGGCGAGGATACCAAGACTGATGCCGAAACCGATGCCGCGCTTGGCCGCGGTGTTCGGTACCGCCAGGATCCACTCGGCAAACGAGGGCAGTTCCTTGACCAGCAGGCGGGTGAGCGGCATCGCGCCGAGCATCAGTATGAAGGCGGAGATAAGCAGCAGCGTCGCCTCGAAGTTGCGGGCACGGAAGGCACGGTACGAGGCCGAGGCCATGAAGAAGGCGAGCAACGCGAACATCGTCGAGCCGAGCGGAACGATCAGGCCGGTGAAGAGTGACTGGATGTGGAACGAGAAGCCACCGATGTGTGTCGGCAGTATGCCGGGCCGGGTCGGGTCGATGCCGCCGAACAGGCCGATAACAGCGCTAACGAAGAGAGCGACTACCGTTATCCAACTGTAGCCCCAGTTCTCGGACTTGCGCTTGATTTTGATGAAATGGTGGCGCAGGATCGAGCCGATGCCGAGCACGAGGCTGAACGCACCGATGATGCGGAGTATGTCGTTGCGGATGACGGAGTCGGTCGTCTGGACTACCGGGTGCGGGATGATGTAGGTCAGGACGCCGAAGATGCCTGTCACCAGCACAATCAGCAGTGGTAGTTTTCGTTTCATCGCGTCTCCTTAGAGGACGTCGGTGATGCGGATGTTTGCCGCCAACGCGAGCAGGGTGCCGCCTAGCATCAGGGCGAGAATTACCAGCTTGTTGTAGTCCTGGCCCTTGATGGCGCCGAGTCGGAGCGGCTCGCGCGAGATGTAGGCCGACGCGGCGTAGAGCTCTTCGCCGATGAGGGTGTAGTCGCAGGCGGTGATGAAGAACGGGAGCTGGCTGACCGCGTCGGTGCCGGCAATCTGGACCGCGCCGGAGATGGCGCCGGTTTCGGCCAGAATCAGGGACTCGGCCCAGAACATGCCGATGAGGAAGTTGGTTGCCGGCTTCTCCCGGAGCATGATGCCGTCGACCGCAGCGGCGTAGGCGAACTGCTGGTCGGTCACGTAGAAGACCGAGTCGGGGTTGAAAGCGTCGGGCCGGCCGACCGCCGCGTAGGACTCTTTGACGACCTCGCGCGCCACCGTGTAGACGATTGGGTCGCGGTTGGGGACGATCAGCGGCGTGCCGAACTTGGCGGTCTTCTTGGCGACCTCGCCCAGGATATTGAGCGAGGCAATGGTGGCGACGTCGTCGATCGATGACAGACCGGGAACGTAAAGCGTGGGTCGGCCCATTTCCGTGGCGCGCCCCAGCGCTTCCTCTACCGCGTCCAGGCCGGCGATACGCCGGATGAACATCTTGGCTCCGCGCCTGGCCCGCTCGAATGTGTAGAGGAAGATCAGAAAGATAATCGCGGCGCCAATCATCGTCGGGATGCGGCCGGTGTTGAACCACTGTGGCGCTGCCTGGGCGTACCCGGACGTTTCGGACTCGCCGTGCAGGGTATCGGCTTCGGCCACGACCTTGTACCGGTACCGCGTACCGTTTGGTGCTTCTTCGTCAAAGTAGCGCGAGGCGAGCCGCCCGGCGATGCCGAGTGTATCCCACTCGGCAGCGCCTTCGGCCTGGCGCAGCACGCGGTAGCTGACTACGCTTGGGTCAGGCGAGCGCGTCCATGTCACAACGATCTTCCCGCCTTCGTCATTCGGAACGTCACGCGCTGCGACGTCGCCGGGCGGGGCGAGGGTGCAGAAGAGCAGCGCGACAATGCAGGTTAGCGCCAAAGGTCCTCCTGGTTGCCGCCGGAAAACGACGGCGATGTCGGATGGTCTGGTCTGATGAGGCCGGCGCCGTCCCGGCGCCGGCGACTGAGTCTAGTGGGGCACGTCCCGGGCTCGAAAAACACGGGTCGGCTACATGGTCCAGCGCCGGCGCTCGCGTTCCATCTGCGCGAGGTAGCGCCGGGCTACGCCGGTCGGGTACTTGCCGTCAAAGCAGGCGGTGCAGAACCCCGGTACTGCCGTGTCACCGCGCACCGCGGCGGCCACACCTTCGTAGGTCTGATAGATCAGGGCGTCGGCGCCGACGAACTCCCGGACCTGTTCGGCAGTCCGGTTCTTTGCCGCGAACTCACCGCGCGTCATCATATCAATGCCGTAGACGCACGGGAATCGGAGCGGCGGCGCGGTTATGGCGAGAAAGACCCTGCGTGCGCCAGCGTCGCGTACCATCTGGACGATTTCGCGCGAGGTCGTGCCGCGGACGATCGAGTCGTCGACGAGCATCACGTTCCTGCCCTGTACCTGGGAGCGAACCGGGTTCAGCTTCTGGCGGACCGAGAGGATGCGCCGTTCCTGGCCGTGCATGATGAAAGTCCGGGCGATGTACCGGTTCTTGATCAGGCCCTCGCGGAGTTCGACCCCGAGTGCCGAGGAGAGCGCGCTCGCCGCCGGGCGGGCAGTGTCGGGCACGGGCACGATGACGTCCGGCCTGACTCCCTGGCGCGCGACCTCTGCCGCCAGCCGTCCGCCAAGGCGCAACCGGGCTTCGTAAACGTCGATGCCGTCGATGACGGAGTCAGGTCGGGCGATATAGACGAATTCGAAGATGCAGGGCCGTGGAGTACCACGCTGCACCTGTCGCCGGTGGACCTTGCCGTCAAAGTCAACAAACACCGCTTCACCGGGCTTCACATCGGTGAACTTGTGGAACCCGAGCCGGTCAAAGGCGACGCTCTCCGAGGCAAACGCAAAGTCGCGCCCTTCCCGCGCGTAGGTGAGCGGCCGGATGCCGTAGGGGTCGCGGAACGCAAGCAGGCCGCGGTTGTGGATGAGCGCGATGACCGAGTAGGCCCCGCGGACACGTCTGAACACGCCCGCGACCGCTTTGAATACCGAGGCCGGCGCGAACCGGCGGAGATTCGTCCGGTCCAACTCCTCAGCGAATACGTTGAGTATCGATTCGACGTCGGACAGGCTGGTGAGTTGGCGGAAGTCCTTGCACATCAGTTCGCGGCGGAGGTCGAGGTAATTGGTGACGTTGCCGTTGTGGGCCATGGCGATGCCGAACGGGTGATTGACGTAGAACGGCTGAGCATCCTCGGCCGAGCCGGGACCGCAGGCCGGATAGAGAACGTGGCCGATGCCGGCCGAGCCGGTCAGGCGCGAGAGGTTCTTCTCGTTGAAGACACGGCCGACCGTGCCATTACCTTTCTTCAGATGGAACGTGCCGTCGGACGTCAGGACGCCGGCCGAGTCCTGACCACGGTGCTGAAGCGCAAGCAGACCCTCAACGAGGTCGGCCCCGACCTCGTGCCTGGCCATCAAGCCGACGATACCACACATGGCTGAATGTTAGCGGTCGGCAGCGGCAAAGTCAAAAGCGGCCGCGCACCCGCTGCCGGGCCGACCCTCCGCTACGACCAGCGCTGGCGCTCGCGTTCCATCTGAGCGAGGTAGCGTACGGTCACGCCGGTCGGGTACTTGCCGTCGAAGCAGGCGGTGCAGAAGGAGCGAGGGATGAGGGACGAGGGGCGAGGGCCGGCTACGGCCTCGACAAGGCCCTGATAGGTCTGATAGATGAGTGCGTCCGCGCCGACGGCTCGTCGGACCTGTTCGGCCGTGCGGTCCTTGGCAACGAACTCGCCGCGCGTCATCATGTCGATGCCGTACACGCAGGGGCAGCGGAGCGGAGGAGCCGTTATCGCCAGGAATACCCTGCGCGTGCCGGCGCCTCGGACCATTTGGACGATCTCCCTCGATGTCGTACCGCGTACAATCGAGTCGTCGACCAGCAGGACGTTTTTGCCCGCAACCTGGGAACGTACCGGATTGAGTTTCTGGCGAACCGACAGGGCGCGGCGATCCTGTCCGTGCATTATGAACGTCCGCGCGATGTAGCGGTTCTTGATGAGGCCCTCGCGCTGCTCGAGGCCTAGAGCCGAGGCGAGCGAGGTGGCGGCGGCGCGGGCCGTGTCCGGTACCGGTATGACGACGTCGGGTTTCACTCCCTGACGTGCGACCTCAACCGCGAGGCGTTCGCCGAGCCTCAGCCTGGCCTGGTAGACTTCGATGCCGTCAATCACCGAGTCCGGTCGGGCGAAGTACACGAACTCGAAGATGCAGGGACGCGGCGTGCCGGGCCGCACCTGGTGACGGTAGACTTTGCTCTTGGAGTCTACGAAGACAGCCTCGCCGGGCTTCACATCGGTGAAGTTGTGGAATCCGAGGCGGTCGAGTGCTACGCTCTCTGACGCGAACGCGAACTCGTCGCGCGCCCGCGCGAAGACGAGCGGCCGGATGCCGCAGGGATCGCGGAACGCGAGGATTCCCCGTTGGTGAATGAGCGCGACCACCGAATAGGCTCCCTGGACACGTCGGAACACGCCCTCGACGGCTTTGAACACCGAGGCTGGCGCGAAGCGGCCGAGATCCGTCCGGTCCAATTCCTCGGCAAACACGTTCAGTATCGGCTCGACGTCCGAGAAGCTGATGAGCTGACGGAAGTCCCTCAGCATCAACTCACGGCGCAGGTCGGCGTAATTGGTGACGTTACCATTGTGAACCATGGCGATGCCGAACGGGTGGTTGACGTAGAAGGGCTGCGCGTCTTCGACCGAGCCGGGGCCGATCGTCGGGTAGCGGACTTGGCCGATGCCATGGTTGCCGGCAAGGCGCCCGAGGTTCTTGGGGTTGAACACGTGCGCGACGGTACCGTTGCCCTTCTTCAGGTGGAACGTGCCGTCGGACGTCAGGACACCGGCCGAGTCCTGGCCACGGTGCTGAAGCGCCAGCAGGCCTTCGACCAGGCGCGTGCCGGCCTCACGCCGGGACAGGAGTCCGATCACGCCACACATAAACTCATATGCTACCGGTAAGATGGATGGACGTCAAAGAACGATGCGCGCTACACGCCCTTTCCGTCGAACTCGGGGGTGTACTCGCGCTTGGCTGATGACAACTGCTGCGCGAAACCCTCCTCGAAGCCCAGTTCCTCGAACCGGCGCCGGACGTTCTCGTACTCGTCAGGAGACAAACGGCGGTTCATGCCCGGAAGTTCGGCGGCACTGTGAACCGGGTAGTACTGAGACATCAAGCTGATGCTGGTGCGTGGTCCGAGTTCGTCGTGAATCCACTTGAGAAGTTGCTTGCTGTCATCGGTCTGGCCAGGCAGCACAAGGTGTCGGATGATGAGGCCTTTCTCGATGACTCCGTGTTCGTCGTAACGGTTCCGACCCACCTGCCGTTTCATCTCGATGATAGCTGCAGAGGCGTATCGGAAGTAGTCAGGCGCGGACGAGCAGGCGCGGGCGAGTTCGTCCGAATGGTACTTGAGGTCGGGCAAATAGACCTGTACCAGACCTTCAAAGCGGACGAGCGTCTCCGCCTTCTCGTACCCGTTTGAGTTCCAGACGATGGGAATCCTCAGCCTGGCGCGGGCACTCTCCAGGATTGGGAGGAGATGTTCCGAGTAGTGAGTCGGCGACACGAGATTGATGTTGTGTGCGCCCTGCTGCTCGAGTTCCTGCATGATGGCCAGCAGCCGTACGGGCGTGACTTCTCGACCCTTGCCCTGTTGCGAGATGTCGCAGTTCTGGCAGAACCTGCAGCGGAGGTTGCAGTGGCTGAAGAAGATGGTGCCGGACCCGCGGGTCCCGGAGATCGGCGGTTCTTCCCAGTGATGGAGCTGGGCGAGTGCTATCTCGAACCGGTCGGTTGCGCGGCAGACTCCGAGTTTCACGGAGCGGTCAACACCACAGTCAAAGGGGCAGGCGCGGCACTCCACATGACCATTATACAGACGAGAGGCTGAGATGTCTTGCCCCGGTGAGGTTTGACATGCGGCAGGCGTCCGCTACCTTTGACATACATGAAGCCGGAGCGATTGCAGAAGTACCTCGCGTCCTGTGGCATCGGCTCGCGCCGTCACTGCGAGGAGTTGATTGAGGCCGGGCGTGTTCGCGTCAACGGCGCATCGGCGAGGTTGGGCCAGTCGGTGACTCCCGGCGATGACCGAGTCGAATACCGCGGCCGGGAGGTGAAGCCGGAAACCGAGAAGGTCGTCGTGGCGGTCAACAAGCCGGCCGGGTACCTCAGTGCCTGCTTTCGCGGCAGAGAGGAAGGGTGGCTTGTTACGGAACTTGTCGACTTGCCATACCGGCTGTATCCCGTGGGTCGGCTGGACCGCGATTCCGAGGGGTTGCTGCTGTTGACGAACGACGGCGACCTTGCGCTGGAGTTGACCCACCCGCGCTACGAGAAGGAGAAGGAGTACGAAGTCGAGCTCGACCGACCGGTTGGACCGGAGCTGTGCAGGCGCCTGCAGAAGAGCGTGCAGTTGTACGATGGTCCATCCCACGCGGTACGCGCCACGCCCATCGGGTCGAATCGCCTGAGCGTCGTTTTGGCCGAGGGACGAAAGCGGCAGTTGCGAAGAATGCTCGAGGCGCTGGGGTGCGGGATCGTGCGGCTGAAACGGGTCAGGATTGCCGGGCTGCGTCTCGGCGACTTGCCCTCAGGCAAGTGGAGGCGGCTCAGCGAGCAGGAAGTGAAAGAGAAACTCGGGCGGGCCTCAACCGAAGTCAGACGCCGGATTCCAGAACGCAGAAGTCAGAAGGTACAGACAGGAAAGCCCGTCAGCCGTGAGCGGTAAGCGGACAACGGTCGGTGTCTTGCTGGTTGCGCTCGTGCTCTGCGCCCGGGCGCAGCCTGAGCGGGAGCCGGTCACTATCGAACGGCCGATGCGAATCGGGCTGTCGCTGTCGGGCGGCGCCGCGCTCGGGCTTGCGCACATCGGGGTACTCAAGGTGCTCGAGCGCGAGAGCATTCCGTTCGTCGCGATATCCGGGACCAGCATGGGTTCCCTGGTCGGCGGTCTCTATGCAGCCGGCTACAGCGCCCTCCAGATAGAGAGCCTGGCGCTCAACGCAGACTGGGATCGGCTGTTCAGCTCGGCCGTCCCATTCGGTGCCCAGTACCTTCCTGAACGGCAGCAGGCGCAGCGCTACGTGCTCCGGCTTCGACACAAGAACCTGATTCCCTCGCTTCCGGGTGGAATGGTTCCCCTGCAGAACGTCGAGTTCCTGCTGATGCAACTCCTGTCCAACATCGGGTATAATACGGGTTTTGACCTGGACAGCCTGCCCATTCCCTATCGGGCGGCTGCGGTCGACCTCAAGTCCGGCAGGCTCGTGGTTATGAGAAAGGTGCGGCTCGAGCAGGCCATCCGCGCCAGCATTGCGATTCCCGGTGTCTTCGCGCCCGAGAAGCTGGGCGACATGGAACTCGTGGACGGCGGCGTGCAGTGGCTCCTGCCGGTTGACGCGCTTGACAGCGTCGATGTGGACCTTGACCTGAGAATAGCTGTGCTGACGATGAAGCATAATCCGGAGACCGGCGTGTCGCTGATTGACGTTACTTCGCGCAGCATGGACCTCGTCAGTCCGGGTGAACTGGAGCGGCAGAAAGAGCGGGCCGACGTGCTGATTGAACCGAATGTGGACCCGTTCACCCATTCGGACTTCACCAAGGCTGCGGGTCTGATGGCCGCCGGCGAATCGGCGGCGGAAGCCGCGCTGCCGCGCATCCGCGAGCTGACTGACGGGCGTGCGCTATCGCGGCACCGGAATGTCGTCGTGCCGAGACCGGCGTCGGTGGTGCGAACGGTCCGGTTTGAGGGCCTCCGTGTAACCCGGGAAGGGACCATTCGCGGCGAGCTGTCAACCAGGCAAGGTGATTTGCTGCGGTTCGGCCGACTCATCGATGACCTCACACGGTTATTCAACACCGGGCTCTTCGAAAACGTCAACTATCGGCTTGAGCCGGTCGGGGGCGATTCAGTCGATGTCGTCATCGAGGTGGATGAGCGGCCCTATGGGTTCTACTCGCTTGGGCTGCGCTACGACATCGCCGGCAGACTGGCACTCGGACTGGAGGTCGGCCAGGGCAACCTCGGGGGCTCGGGCGCCGGCGTGCGGATGGCGCTCGACCTCGGAAACCCGAATGAGGTACGGCTCGGGCTGACCGGTACGCGGTTATTCCGACTACCATTCGGTTACCGGCTGGACGGTTATGCGGGCTCGGTCGACAGGTCCTACTACGAACAGGGCCGGAGGCAGGGAGTCTACACGGTCGGCTATCGCGGCGGCGTAGGCGAGGCCGGATACGTTGTTGGCCGTGATGCCTTCTTTGTCTTCGGGCTGAACGGGTACCGCGCAACATACGCGGTGGTCGGCAGCCTGCGCGATTCGCTCCGTGCGGAGTGGGTCGTCGGCCCGAGCTTCCGGTTTGAGGAGAATACGTTTCGCGATGTCGATTTCCCGACTGCGGGCACGGAGTCGCGGCTTGAGCTCAGGTCTTCGGTCAGCGCCATGAGGGGTACACGCCAGTTCGCGCGCGTGAGCTACTCGCACCAGCGGGTGCTGCCGGTTTCATCGTGGCTGCTTCTCCGACCGGGCCTGGACGTGGGTGCGTCCTTCGGCGAACTGGCCTGGGCTGAGCAGTTCCGGACCGGTGGCGCCGAGTTCGTCGGATTCGAGCCCGACGAATTCACTTCAGCCCAGCGTGCTGTCGTGAGGTTCGGCGCGGATTTGCGCCTGTTTCGGCTGTTTGGCGAGGAGGACTATCCGGTCTACGCACAACTCATCGGCAACGTGGGCACATTCGCGCCGTGGAGCGACCTGCTGGCAATACCGAACGTGCCGTCTCTGCTGCACTGGGGCGTGGGCGTCGGTGCGCGCACAAACACGCCGATCGGCCCTGTCCAGCTAGTCGTCGGCGCTGGGGATTTCGGCCTGAGACCCGCGGGGTGGCCCGCTACCGTGGCCTTCTTCTTCTCGGTCGGGCGCGAGTTCCGCTACACGAAATAGGACGCTCGACGCCTCAGGCACGACGGTCCACGCCGGAGTCGCGGTCAGCGTCAGGCGTAGAGCATCAGGCGTTATGCGCCGGGCCGCATGCCCGTACACACAGCCCACAGATATACTGGCTGACGTAGCGTTTGCTCTGGAACTCCTTGAGCAGTGCGAAGCAGTCGAGGTGCCTGAACTCGGCTGCGGTCTCGCCAATGGCCTCGGCCGGGCAGGCAGCGATGCAGGCTCGACACGAGCCGCAGCCATTCTCAAGCGGGTGGCTGGGCTCAAGCCCGAGGTCGGTCAGGACCGTGACCAGCCGAACCTGTGCGCCGTACCGGGGGGTGACGAGCAGGTTGTTCCTGCCCAGCCAGCCGAGGCCTGCTTCGACTGCGACGCGCTTGTGCGACAGATGACCACGCTGGTTCTGCCAATCTACGAGCTGCGAGGCCGCGATGGGCAAAGCCTGCGCGCCGAGATTCAGGATCAGCGTGGCGAGGTCCAGTGCCAACCGGTCCAGCGCGAAGTTAACCTGCCGATAGTGGTGCTCGTACAACTGGTTCGGATGGCCTTCGAGGGTCCCTAGCACGGCAGGGGAGAGGTGAAGTACGATGCTGATGGCCAAAGGCAGGTCGCGGATCGTCTGTTCCGGCAGGAGGAAATCGTCGGTCTTGATGTCCGAAAGTCGGCAGACGCCAAACCCGACCGCGCCGCGATTCCGGCATAGTTGCTCCAAAGCCTCGCGGTTAGTGGTTGAAGCCATATGCCCTCCATGACATCCGAAACACGAAGCTCGAACTCCGAATGAAGTCCGAGTGTCTGAATGAAGGCCTGATTGCTTGGACTTGGTCATTTCCTCGTTGATTCGTCATTCCTCATTTCTTCCTGAGGTATGCCATCAATGCAAAGACGGCTGCCGGCGTCACGCCGGGCATGCGTTGGGCCATGCCGACCGATGCCGGGCGGTTGCGCGTCAGCCTCTCGCGGACCTCATTGGAGAGTCCGGGCACGCGACCGAAGTCCAGCCGCTCGGGGATCCTGATGGATTCCAGCTCCTCGAACTGGCCGAGTTGCCGCCTCATCCGCTCAATGTAGCCCTCGTACTTCACCTCAAGCTCAACCATCTCGTGAACAGAGGTGGGGGCCGGCGTGGGACTGTCCCCGTTCTTCTCGGCCGTATACATCAAGTCACTCCAGGAGACCTCTGGCCTCCGCAGTAGCTCAATAGCGGGAACCGACTCGGAAATCGCCGTGGTGCCTAGTGCCTTTAGCCTGCGGTTGACCTTTGGCGTGGCCTTGATCCGGGCCGTGTTGAGCCACTTCGTCGCCTGCTCACACTGCCTCTGCTTCTCCCGAATCCGGCTGAACAGCTTATCCGTGAGCAGGCCGAGTTCATGTGCGCGTGGGCCGAGGCGCAGGTCCGCGTTGTCCTCGCGCAGGAGCAGGCGATACTCGACCCGAGCGGTGAACATCCGATACGGCTCGTCCGTGCCCTTGGTCACGAGGTCATCAATCATTACCCCGATGTACGAGTCGGCGCGGGTCAGCACGAGTGGCGGTTTCTCCAGTACGCGCAGCGCGGCATTGGCGCCGGCGACAAGCCCCTGTGCTGCGGCTTCCTCGTACCCGGTAGTGCCGTTTATCTGTCCAGCGAAGCAAAGGTTACGCACGAGTCGGGTTTCCAGAGTGGGATAGAGCTGGGTCGGGTCCGAGTAGTCGTGCTCGATTGCGTATCCGGGCCGGAGCATCCGGCATTCCTCAAGTCCTTCAATGGACTGGAGCATCCGTAGCTGAAGGTGAACCGGCAGGCTGGTCGAGATGCCGTTCGGATAGCACTCGACCGTGTCCGTTCCCTCGGGTTCGATGAAGATGTGGTGCCGGTCGCGGTCCGAGAACTTCACGACCTTGTCCTCGATGGACGGGCAGTAGCGCACGCCGCGGCCCTTGATAACGCCGGCGTACAGCGGCGATTGCGCGAGGCCGGAGCGGACGATACGGTGCGTCTTCTCGTTCGTATACGTGACGTAGCAGCTTGCCCGGTTCTGTGGCGGCGCGTCGGTCCAGTCCGAGAATGGCACCGGTGGCTCGTCACCGTCCTGCTTGTGCATCGCCTTCAGGTTCAAGGACCGCATGTCCAGCCGCGCCGGAGTCCCGGTCTTGAATCGGCCGATGTTGAAGCCCAGCTCCCGTAGGTTCGCGCCGAGCCTCTGTGCCGGGGCTTCGCCCAAGCGGCCGGCCGGGAAGCTCGTGAGGCCGATGTGGACCAGGCCATTCAGGAACGTCCCCGGCGCGAGCACCACTGTCTTCGCCAGCAACTGCTCTCCCAGCTCGGTCTCAACGCCCACGCACGTCTTCCCCCGCACCACTACCCTTGCCACCGTTCCTTGGTAAAGCCTGACTGCGTTCCCCTCTCCCTTTCCATTTTTCCACTTCTGACTTCCAGCATCCAGCTTCTCGCTTCTGACTTCGTCTGCCCCCTCAAGAAGCTGCTTCATCAGTCTTCTGTAGAGCTGTCGGTCAACCTGCGCCCGTGACGAGCGCACCGCCCGTCCCTTGCTCGTATTCAGTTGGCGGAAGTGGATACCGGCCTTGTCGGTCAATTGCCCCATCGCGCCGCCCATCGCGTCCAGGTCGCGCACGAGCTGCCCCTTGCCGATGCCGCCGACCGCGGGGTTGCACGACATCAGACCGATGGTGTCGAGATTCTGGGTCACGAGCAGGGTCGAACAGCCCATCCGGGCAGCGGCCAGCGCTGCCTCGGTTCCGGCATGCCCGGCCCCGACGACAATCACATCATGAGCTTCCTGGTGCTTCAAGGTTGGAGGTGATTCTAGAAGCCCGAGCGCTTGAGTCAAACGACTGCGGATGGGCTTGGGACCGTTGGGACAGCGCTACCTGGTGATGGATGGGGGCGTGGATAGTTGTCCGGCCGCTCGTGACCGCGCAGGATTTCCGCACTTGTCCGGTCGCGGAGGCCGAGCCTGGTTCGACCCCCGCCATCTTCGGGCATTCTGGCTTCTGGCATCTGCACTTTGCCGTCTGACTTGCGCCTGTCTACCATCTAAGCACCGGCAGGCCTCCGCCGCGCTGTGCTCTCTGTGGGCTTTGTGGTCGGTCCAGTGTCTGTTTCGGGGACGGTCGGGTTGACTTTCAGGCCCATTGTGGCAAGCTTACAGGCGTGAAACGTATCGAAAACGCCATTCTCGAGAAAGACATCAGGTTCTTTGACCTTAAGTACTCGGATCTTACCGGCCGGCTCCGGCACGTGACTCTCCCGGTTGAGCAGCTTGAGCATGCGGTCAATGAAGGCGTCGGGTTTGACAGCTCGGCAGTAGCCGGGTTCCGGACCGTAGATGCCGGCGACATGCTCCTGAAGCCGGACCTCGACTCGGCCTTTGTTGACCCGTTTGCCCAGGAGCCGACGATCTCTTGCTTTGCCGAGATCTACGAGAGCGACGGCCAGCGGAGATACGAGCGCGACCCGCGGGCAATTCTGCAGCGTGCGGTGGCGGCCCTGAAGAAGGAGACCCACGCCGACGAGGTGATGGTAAGGCCGGAATTCGAGTTCTACCTCTTCAATAAGGCTGAATTCTGGACCGACCAGTCGTCGGCTGCCTACCGCATCGAAACCGACGAGTTGAAGCACGATGACCCTTCGGGCGTCTCGCTGTTCAAGGGGCCGGCGTACCACGTCGCTCCGCCTTTCGACCGGAGTTCCGACTTCCGGTCCGAGCTTTCACTGCTGATGGCCGGGTGTGGAGTCCCGGTTAAGTACCACCACCATGAGGGCGGCCGTTACTCGCAGGTCGAGGTCGAACCGGTATTCCTGCCCGCGATGCGCTCGGCCGACGGCATCATGATCGGCAAGTACCTCGTCCGTAACCTCGCCTTCAAGTTCGACAAGAGTGCCACGTTCATGCCCAAGCCGATATTCGGCGAAGCCGGGTCGGGCATGCATCTCCACCTCTTCCTGCGTAAGCACGGGAGCGAGCGACGGGGCGTCGGGGCCGGCGAGGACGGCGTATCGCTGTTCGGGGACGAGAAGGGGCCGGCCAGGCTGTCGAAGCTGGCCCTCAGCTTTGTCGGCGGGATTCTCGACCATGCGCCGAGTCTGTGCGCCCTGACCAACCCGAGCACCAATTCCTACCGCCGCCTCGTGCCGGGGTACGAGGCGCCGGTGCTGGTCTTCTTTTCGGTAGCCAATCGCACGGCCGCCATCCGGATTCCGGGGTACGTCAACAATGCTGCCGAGATGGCGTTCGAGTACCGGATTCCCGACGCCACGGCCAATCCCTACCTGTCGCTGGCCGCAGTGTTGATGGCCGGCCTGGATGGAGTCCGCCGCCAAGTTGACCCCGGGTCGCCGCTAGACGGACGGCTCGACTCGCGCGAGCAGGGCCGAAAGGCGGTACCGTTTTCTCTCGTGCGCGCACTGGATGAACTGCAGAGGGACAGCGCCTACCTGATCCAGGATGGTGTCTTTTCGAAGGAGATTCTCGACAAGTGGGTCGAGCTGAAAATGGACGAGGTCGAGGCGGTCGCCCGCCGGCCTCATCCGTGGGAGTTCAGCCTCTATTATGGCTGCTGATTCCGGGCCAATAGCCAACTTCCAGGACCTGCTGGCGCGGGCCAGAGCCCGCGGCTCGCGTCGCTGTGTAGTGGCCTGCGCTGAGGACTGCGCTGCCGTCGAGGCGCTGCGGGCGGCCAGGCAGGCCGGCATTGCCGAGGGTGCGCTTTACGGCGACGAGCAGCGAATCGCGACGATCTGCCAGAGCCAGAAGTTCGCGGCCACCGACTTCGAGATTCACAACACAGCGTCGCAGGCAGAGTCAATCCGGCAGGCGATATCCGACGCTGCCACCAGGGGCGATTTCCTGATGAAAGGGCAGGTCGACACGGCCACTTTCATGCGCGGGGTGCTCGACGAGGGACTCGGGCTGCGCGGCGACCGGATTCTCAGTCACGTTGCCCTGCTCGAGCTTCCGACGTACAAGAAGGTGTTGTTTGTCACCGACGGCGGTATCAACGCGGAGCTGGACCTCCGGCGCAAGACCGACATCGTGCGCAACGCTGTCGGGCTCGCGCGCATGCTCGGCATCGCTCGTCCCAGGGTGGCACTGCTTTCTGCGGTCGAGAAGATAACGCTCGGCATCGCGGATACCCTGGACTGGGCGATTGTAACCAAGATGGGCGACCAGGGCGAGTTCGGCGACGCAGTGATTGAGGGACCGCTCGCGCTGGACATTGCGTTTTCGCCCGAGGCCGCGAAGATCAAGCGGGTTGCCAGCGAGGTGTCGGGTAACGTTGACATCCTGGTGGTGCCGTCGCTGGCTACCGGCAACATCCTGGCCAAGGGGCTGCAGTACCTGGGCGGGGCAAAGGGCGCGGGCATCATCGTCGGTGCGAGGAAGCCGATCGTTATGCTGTCGCGGGCCGACTCGCCGGAAACCAAGCTCTATTCGATAGCACTCGGGAACTTGGCATCGTGAGCGATTGCGGTCTTGGAGTGCGGGAGCGCAGCTCCCGCTTTTCCGGAAAAGCGGCAGCCTTGCTGCCGCAGTCCACAGGCAAACAACCGAAAGGCGGCAAGCTGTGAGTAGTGAACGCAGACCGATTCTCACCGACAAGGCGCCAAAGCCGATTGGCCCCTACAGCCAGGCTGTGCAGTACGGCAACCTGGTCTTCACGTCCGGTCAGATACCGATCGACCCGGCCACCGGCAGCATGGTTACCGGTGACATCGTGAAGGAGACCGAGCAGGTGTTCGCCAATCTCGCTGCGGTGCTGGCCGCGGCCGGGACCGACCTGAGCCGGGCAGTGAAGGTTACCGTGTTCCTGACCGACATGGGCCAGTTCAGCAAGGTCAACGAGGTGTACGCCCGCCACTTCCGCGAGCCGTTCCCGGCCCGCTCGACCGTGCAGGTCGCAGCCCTGCCCAAGGGCGTCGCAATCGAAATCGAGGTGACCGCTGAAATATAGCCTGCTGCTGTCGCTGGCACTCGCGTCGGCATCGGCCCTCCCCGCCGATGACCTCATCCGGGCCCGCGACCTGTGCTACCGGCAGGAGTTCGACTCGGCCCTCGCCGTGGTCGAGTCCCTGTCGCGGCGCGACCCGACCGACCCCGCTCCCTGCTACTGGCAGGCGAGCGTGGTCCAGCTTCTGATCTATGACACGGGCAACAAGCAGCTCATCGACTCGTTTTATGCGCTCAGTGACCGCGCGGTCGCGAAGGCCCGCCGGCGTCTTGGTCGCAACTCCGGCGATGCCCGGGCGCATTTCTACCTGGGCATGACCGAGCTCAACCGTGCGAACATGCTCGGCTGGCAGCAGCGGGCTGTCCCCGCTTTTCAGGTGCTGTTGCGCGTCACACCGCATCTGCGTGCGGCTCTGGCCATCGACTCCTCACTGACCGACGCCTGGTTCGGCCTCGGCGTCGTCGAGTACTTCAAGGCGAGCGCGGACCGCTACATCGGAGGCCTGGGGCTGCTGGGTTCTAAGAGCAAAGCCTATCAGTTGGTGGCGGCGGTCGCCGACAGCGAGTGCCTGCTGCAGCCGGCGGCCCAGTTCCTGCACGCGTACATGTTGAAGCAGGACGGCGATGTCGACGGCTCGGTCCGGCGGCTCCGGGATGTGCTGCAGCGGTATACGGGCAACCGTACGGCGCTGCGTATGATACGCGACGCGCAATACCAGGGCGGCAGGTTGTCGGACGCGGTGGCGACCGGTCGCTTCATCGAACAGGCAGTGCTCCGCGACTGCCCCGGCAGCCGTTACGCCTTGGCCGAGAACTGGGTCGTGTGCGGCAAGGCATTCGCGCAGGCCGACCAGAGCGACAGCGCGCGTGTGAAGTTCGCCCGCGTCATTGCCTGGGAGTACTGCAAGGACGAGGTGCCGTGGCTGACGCAGTACGTACGCGAGGCCAGGCGCTGGCTGGGGAGGCTGCGGACCTGAGGGTGCTCGGGATCTCGGGTCGGCCGGCACAAGCCGGGAGACGAGGCCGACACCCGGGCGTTGCTTGACCGGCGCACCACAGTTCGGTAAGGTGAATCTGGTGCACCTCCGAGTCGCAGGTACCAAACCGAGTCGAACGGCCGCGTCGGTCGCGGCTCTGCCCGAAGGCATTCCGTCTGACAGGGAGGGGACTACTGAACGTTAGTGTTCTACTGGGGCTGATTCTGTCCGTAACGCGTCCGACGATGAACGCCGACATCATCCGGGCGCGGGACCTCTGTTACCACCAGCAGTACGACTCGGCGATGGCGCTCACTTCCGCGGTGATTGCCCGCGATACGACCGACCCGATGGGGTACTACTGGCACGCGGATATCATCCAGCTTCTGGTATTCGATTCAGGCAAGGGCTGGCTGGCGGACTCATTCTTCACGATGGCGGACAAGGTGGTCGGGCTCTGCCGTCAGCGGCTGGCCGAGGACCCGCGCGATGCGCAGGCCCACTTCTACTTAGGCTTGATGCAGCTCAACCGTTCCAGCTTCCTCGGCTGGCAGCGGCGGACGCTGTCTGCCCTGCGGGTGCTCTTCGACGTGACGCCGCACCTCAAGGCGGCGCTGGCCATTGATTCGACCCTGACCGACGCCAGATTCGGGCTCGGCATGATTGAGTACTTCAAGGCAACCTCCGACCGGTATACGCTCGGCATCCGGCTGTTCGGTTCCCGCACCAAGGCATATGCGACGGTGAGACCGCTGGCCGATCGGGAAGGGCTGCTGCAGCCCATGGCCCAGGTCATGCTTGCCTACATGCTCAAAGCCGACGGCGACTACGACGCCGCCCTCGGCTACTGCCAGAGACTGCTTGCCGTCTATCCCGGCAACCGATGCATCTGGCGCATGACGCGTGACATCCAGTTCGAGGCCGGCCGCTACGACGCCGCCGTGCGGACCGGAGCGGAACTCGACACCGTGCTGCCCAAGGCTTTTCCCCAGGACAAATACAGCGTGGCGGAGAACTGGATAGTCTGTGGCAAAGCCTACGCCCGGATGGGCGACACCGAAGAAGCCCGGGAGCGGCTGGACCGGGTCATCGCCTGGGAATGCTATCAGGACCACGTCCCCTGGCTCGCGCACTACGTGCGCGAAGCCAAGCAGTGGCGGGCCAGACTCTAGACATCGCCCAATGACGAGAGCCGAGTGGCGAATGTCGGGCGGTGTCGCCCCACTCCTCGGAACCGGATGAGGTCGAGCCCGAACCGGTAATCTTCAATCGCCGACAACGAACCGCCAGTGCTGCTCGTACTCGGGGTCGGTAATCGCCTGCGCGGAGACGATGCGGTCGGGTGCCTTGTCTGCGACGAGCTTCAGAAGACCGGTCATTCGTCCAACGCCCATAGTCCGTTGTCGCCGTCCAGTCTCATCGTCATGGACTGCGGCAACACGCCCGAGAACTTCCTCCAGCCGATAGCTGACCGTAAGCCAACCCGCATACTGATTGTGGACTGCTGTAGCTTCGGGGGAGAGCCCGGCGAGTTCCGGCTGTTCAGCCGGGAGGAAATCGAACAGCTATCCTATGGGCTTCTCTCCACGCACACGCTGCCGCTGAACCTCGCGGTCGAGATGCTCGCGCTTGAGACCAAGGCGAGCATTGAGCTCCTCGGCATCCAGCCGCAGCAGATGGAGTTCAACACCGACGTGTCGCCCGCAGTGCGGGCAGCCCTGCCCGCACTCGTTCAGTTCATCCGCGACTGGTTTCGCGCCTAGCTCGCTCGGCCGCGTCCGGCACCTGCAACCTGCGAACTGCTACCTGGTCACTCGCCGCCGCCGGCGGCTACTTCGCCTGAATCGTCACGTTCCCGTTTTCGGAGCGGAGCGACACGGCCGCCGCGCCGGTACCGATGGTGCCGACCTTGCGCTTGGCCTCGTTGACCGAGTAGTTCACGCTGCTGAAGCCCGCGATGTTGGCGCTGCCGTTGCTCGTGTTGATGTCGAAGGCGATTGAAGCATCGGCGGGCAGATAGAGGGTCACGCGTCCGTTGGACGAATGCAGGGCGGCGGCCTCGGCAGTATCCAGCCCGGCCACGTCGCAGTCGATGGCGCCGTTGGCAGCCTCTACACTGATGCTGCCGGAGTGAGCGATGGTTGACACTGCGCCGTTGGCAGCGACGACCGCGGCGGCGCCGGACATGCTGTCCAGGTTGACCGCGCCGTTCGCGGTTTCGATGCGGAGCAGGGTGGCGGCCGGGGCGGAGACGGAGTATTCCGTGTTGTAGCTGCGCGTGTTCGGAGTCGGGACTCTGCCCCAGAGGTAGAGAGTCGTTCCGGAGACCGAGTCACCGGTCGTGATATCGGCGAGATGAGCTTCCGCGTCGGCGTGGTTCGTGCCCTTGCAGCTCTTGGTGACCGTGGCGGACACGATGGTGTCGGCCTTGGCGCGGACGGTGATGGCACCATTGTCGGCCCGAACGTCAATCGCCGTGACGCCGGCCACAGGCCAAGTCTTCGTTTCCGGCCGGTCGGCCTGGACATTGTAGACAACACATCCGGCCATAAGCGGAGCACAGAAGAGCAGCACGGTCAGGTAGCGGTTCAAGGTTCCTCCTTGGGTCAGCGGACGCTGCGCACAGTCTAGAATCCCGCTGCCCTGAGTCAAGCCGCGGCCAATCTGCGGTCTTCAACGTGAGATGCCGGATGGCCGCCAGCTCCTGACCTGCTTCGGTGTCGACTTGCGGGGGCCGTGCATTTTGCGCCGCGGCTCTCCTTTCTGCTCGCTAGGCAGCTCGGCATGTTGCCTGCAGAGGAGTTTGGGAAGGTGCTTGGACGGGAACGTGGACTGGGGCTCAGGATTGACCGTGGGAAGTAGCGATGATTGTCGTTCGGCAAGGAACCGAACAAGGAGCCTGCACCGCAACTCGGAAGGTAGCGGACGAGATAGCGGTGCAAATGGTTGAAGAGGTAGCTGCCGTCGTACCTCGGGAAGTTCCTCGGATTGCTGCTTCGGAGGAAACAAGGGAAGCTGCGCGGGAGGCATAGGAGGGGGCGGGAAGGCAACGGTGAATAGTGAATTGAGAATACGGAAGTTAAGACAAGAACCGGCGGGCGCGGGAGAATGTAGTATACTACATATTTAGAGGCGATGGTTGACCCCGAAAGCTGACGACTTGCCGATGACCAAAAAGCCTGGGCTGAGGTTGCGGTCGCTCCGCAAGAAAGCCTCGCTGACTCGCCTTCCTTCGATACTTCCGCCAAGTCAGGTTCGGCAAGAAAGCGGGGCGGGCCGAAGCCCGCCCCGTGATTTGAGTGCCGGTCGGCGGCTATCTGCGCACGACCATCTTCTGCGTGGTCTGGAAGTCGCCCGCCTTGAAGCGGCAGTAGTAGACGCCGGGCGCGGCAGTCCGGCCGCGGTCGTCGCAGCCGTTCCAGTAGGCTCGTCGGTACCCGGCTGGCTGCGTGCTTTCCACGAGGCGACGCACCAGCGCGCCGGTCACGTCGTAGACGTGGAGTTCGACCCGGGCCGGGCGCGGCAGGGCGTAGCGGACTTGTGCGCCTGAGGCTGACGGGTTGGGGTAGGGTTGGAATAGAGCGAAGGCGAGCGGCAGGGCGTCCTTCCGGGGTTGCTCGATGCCGACCGCCGGGATGGTGAAGTCGGCGTCACTTATGTCCTCGACCCGGCCGCCGTTCTCATCCCAGGTCACGACTTTGACCCTGCCCTGGGTCGTCGGGGTGTTTGGTACGGTCCAGGCGTGTTGGAGGGGGTCGGGCGGCGTGGGGTAGTGGGCCACGCCGATCCAGCTCGCGCCTCCGTCGGTCGAGTAGTAGATTGAGTCACTGACCCCGTTGTCGGTCTGGGTCCAAGTGATATTGTGAACCGAGCCGCCGTTCCAGGTTTCACCGCCGTTGGGCGCGGTTACGCCGATGCTGGGCCCGACCGCGACCCAGTTGATGGCGTTCACCAGCAGGCGCAGCCACTGTCCGGTAATCGTCGTGTAGCAGTAGGTGAGCGGGAACATGCCGAGGGAGGCAGCGCGCCGGCCGGCGCTGTCGAAGCACGTGGCGAGGCAGCGATTGGCGTCCGTGTACTCGGCTAGGCTGATGCAGTTGGGGCTGCGCAGGGTGCCGGGGGTGTTGCCCGTGCGGTAGTTGTCGGTTGCGAGTTCGGTGACTCCCGACATGATCGGGTGGAGCGGCTGGTGGACCGTGCCCATCGAGCCTGCGGAATACTCTGTGCTCTGTACGGTGAACGGAGCGAAGCCGGAGCGCCAGTCGCCCGTGATGCAGTTGTCGGTCTGGTCGGCGAACACGGCCTCGACCACGCCGCCACCTAGTTGGACGAAACGGGCGAGGCTGTCGCCCAGGGCGGCCGAATCCGCGGGGTTATCGTTGGTGAACGTCAGTATTGCCCGATAGCCCTGGTTGTACCAGTCAGTCGCCGGGAAGGCGGCGTGCCCGCCTGTACTGATGTCGTAGGTATCAACAGCGGCGAACCTCGTTCCGCCGGAGTCAACCAGCAGTTGTCGGAAACTCGTTACGTTCGCGGTATCCGGTTCGCCGTGACAGACCATCACCGCGTAGTCGCCCTTCCTGCACATGACGCTCCGGGCGTCGCCGGTCACGGTTCCGTCGGAGAAGAGGGTCCGGTCGCGGTAGAAGCGCTTGAACGTGTTGGTGCCTTGTCCGCCCCAGACCATGTAGTAGTGCCGGCCGTCCCAGGTAACGGTCATCGCTGAGTTTTGCACACCGCCCGTAGACCAGGTCGCATCGTGCGTGATACTGCCGCCGGTGAACTTCGAGCAGGCGTAGCCGTACCAGGTCGCGCCGGGGAGGGTGGGTGAAATCCAGACCGTGTCGTTCGCAACGCCGAAGCAGAACGTGCTGACCCCGACCGCCGGCGCGTAGTCAGTCGTGGTAGAGCTAACCAGCGTCCCGGTAAGGGAGTACTTCCGAGTTGTGGTCCCATTTGGGACGTAGACGTACTCGCCGTCAGTTCCGCATGCACCGCCGCTGGCATCGGCAAGGGTGTAGTTGTTCACCGCGCCGGTCATGAGGTCGGTGCGCCGCATGTTGGTCCCGTTCACCTCGAACACGTAGTGGCCGTCCGGGGTCATGCACGACACGGCCTGAGTGTACTGCCAGGCAAACGGCGTCGGCTGGGCCGCAGTCACGCTCTCGGCTTTGGGCGACGAGTAGAGGTTGGTCGCGCTGGAGAAGAGCTTCCAGTAGAGTGAGTCCTGCGTCGTCGGCCGCGTGCCTCGGACCGTGCACATCAAGCCGCGCGGATCGGTGCTCACTGTACCGCTGGCTGACAGGGTCCGATTGGCGTTGAACCGCTTGAATGTGTTGCTGCTGAAGCCGCTCCAGGCAACGTAGTAGTACTGCCCGTCCCAGGTCACAAACGCGGGGGCAGAACTGCCGGTACCGACGTTCCATGTGGCGTCTTCAGATATCGAGCCACCGGTGAATCTCGAGCAGGCGTAGCCGTGGAGTATGGAGTCGGTGCCACACCATACCGTGTCGTTGGCGAGCGAGAAGTTCCATTGATTGGGAGTGATATTGAGCGTTGTCTGGCTGACCAGGCTACCTGTCAGGGTGTAACGGTAGACGACGTCGCCTACCGGTACGTACAGGTAGTTGCCGTCGGTGCGGCAGGCGGAGTTGCCGTTGGTGATAGTGAAGTACACGTAGGTCCCAGTGCTGGTGTTGTGTCGGCACAGCGAGGTTCCGTTCACTTCGTAGAGATAGGTCCCGGCCGGGTCCATGCCGATCCGGGTCTGACCATCGAGAAACGCAAATCCGGTACGGCAGGCCGTCGGTGACGGGTTCGGGACCTGCGACTTGGGGCAGCCATAAAGGGTGTCGGTCACGCTGTACCGCTTGAAGAAGAGGGAGTCAGCGCCGACGTTGTCCTGCGGGTCGGTGGACACGGGGTTGCCGTTTGTGTCATAGAACCTGTCCCAGTGAACGACCGGACGAGACGTGTTGTCGTGGTCCGGGATCCGGACCGCGGGCGGCCGGGCGGGCCGGGTGACCGGGTCGAGAGCCGGCACCGGGATCAGGTTGTTGGTGGTCGCGAAGCCGAACGTCGCCAGCATCGTGACCAGGACTGCCAGAACTACCACCTTCTCTTGCATCTATCCTCCTTAGTGTCTGGAGGCGTCACGCCTGCCGCTGCACCCGGCTGGCCTCCATTGCAGCCGGATGCCGAAGAGCGAACATTGGGCCATGACAAACGGGTCTTACCAACTTCATTAGACATCCGTCTTCCCTGTCTGTCAAGGTCTGACTACGTTAAAAGAACGTGGAATGTGCAATACCGTAGGTGGAGGGTAGAGTGTGAGCGAAAGCGGGGCGGGCCGAAGCCCGCCCCGTGATTTGGCTGCCGGTCTGTGTTTATCTGTGCATGACCAGTTTCTGCGTTGCCTGGAAGTCGCCGGCCTTGAAGCGGCAGTAGTAGACGCCGGGCGCGGCAGTCCGGCCGCGGTCGTCGCAGCCGTTCCAGTAGGCGCGCTGGTACCCGGCCGGCTGCGTGCCTTCCACGAGGCGACGCACCATCGCGCCGGTCACGTCGTAGACGTGGAGTTCGACCCGGGCCTGGAGCGGCAGTGCGTAGCGTAGCTGGGTACCGGTTGCGAGCGGATTGGGGTAGGGCTGGTACAGGGCGATTGCGAGCGGCAGGGCTTTGTTCTCGGGCTGTTCGATGCCGCCGGACGACCCGATGGTGAAGTTGGCGTTACTTGCGTCCTCGACTCTGCCGTCGTCTTCGTTCCAGGTTACAACCTTGACCCGGGCCCGCGTGGTCGGGGTGGCCGGTACGGTCCAGGCGTACTGGAGCGGGGCCGGCGGCGTGGCGAGAAAGGCCACGCCGGTCCAGCTCGATCCGCCGTTGGTCGAGTAGTATATCGAGTCCTTGACTCCGTTGTCGGTCTGGGTCCAGGTGATGTTGTAGACCGAGTCGGCGTGCCAGGTCTCACCGCCGTTGGGCACGGTTACGCCCACGCTCGGCCCGACCGCAGTCCAGTCCAGCGCGTTCACGATCAGCCGGCACCACTGGCCGGAGGCGGATGACTGCCAGTAGGTCAGCGGGAACAGGCCGAGGGAGGCGGCGCGCCCGCCGGCGCTGTCGAAGCATGCGGCGAGGCAGAGCCCGGCATCTGTGTACTCGGCCAGGCTGACGCAGTTGGGGCCACGGAGCGAGCCGTTGTTGTTCCCGGTGCGGAAGCCGCCCACGCTGATTGCGGATACGCCCGACATCATCGGGTGGAAAGGCTGGCGGACCGTGCCCATTGAGCCCGGAGTGCCGGATGGTGACGAGACCCTGAAAGGAGCATACGTTGAGCGCCAGGCTCCCTTGATTTGATTGGGGGTGCAGTCCGCGAACACCGCCTCAACCACGCCACCGCCCAGTTGGATGAAGCGGCCAAGGCTGTCGCCGAGCGCGGTCGTATCCGCCGGAGGGTATTCCGTGAACGCCAGGATCGCCCGACAGCCCTGGTTGTACCAGTCAGTAACCGGGAAGGTGGTGTGCCCGCCGCTGCCGATGTAGTATGTGTCGGCCGAGGTGAACCTGCCGTCGGATGAGTCGACAAGCATCTGGCACAGGGTTGCGACCGTGTCGCGATAGAACGCGGCATGGCATACCATGACTTTGCTGCCGCAACCCCTGCCTTTCACGTTTCGGGCGTCACCAATCGCTGGGCTGGTGTTCGCATGGTTCACGCCCGACAACATCGCGATAAGAGCTGTCAGAACTACCACCTTCTGGCGCATGCGCATCTGTTCTCCTTCGTTGGCGGGAGGCGTCACTGCTTCTGTGGCATCCGGCCGGCCTCCCTTGCAGCCGGATGCCGGAGTGCGGACATTGGGCCATGACCGCCGAGTCTTATCAACTTCATTAGACATCCGTCTTCCCTGTCTGTCAAGGTCTGACTACGTGAAAAGAACGTGGAATGTGCAATGTGCAATACCGGAGGTGGAGGGTTGAGTGTGGATGAAGGCGGGGCGGGCCGAAGCCCGCCCCTGTGATTTGGCTGCCGGTCGGTGCTTATCTGCGCACGACCAGTTTCTGCGTGGCGACGTAGTCGCCAGACTTGAAGCGGCAGTAGTAGACGCCGGGCGCGACAGCTCGGCCGCGGTCGTCGCACCCGTTCCAGTAGGCGTGCTGGTACCCGGCCGGCTGCGTGCCTTCGACGAGGCGACGCACCAGCGCGCCGGTCACGTCGTAGACGTGCAGTTCGACCCGGGCCGGGCGCGGCAGGGCGTAGCGGACTTGTGTGCCTGAAGCCGACGGGTTGGGGTAGGGCTGGTACAGGGCGAAGGCGAGCGGCAGGGCGTTGTTCTCGGGCTGTTCGATGCCGCCACCCACTTGGATTTCGAACTTACCGGACGTACCGAAGCCCGTCCCGACTGCGTTCCAGGTGAATACCCGGACGTAGCAGTCCGTGCTCGGTGTGTTGGGTATCGGGTTCCAGGTGTAGCTGGTCCGCGAGCCAGTGTTCTTGTCGAGGAAGTTCCAGGTCGCGCCGTTGTCGTTGCTGTAGACAATCGAGTCCTTGGTGATCGGCCCGTTGGCCGCGGTCCACGTGATGTCCTGCGATGTTCCGACGACCCAGACGTCACCGGTGTCGGGTGCGGTTACGCCGACGGCTGGCATACCCGGCCAGACCCAGAGAATCGCATTGACCAGGAGCCTCGCCCACTGGCCAGTGGCTCCGGACCAATTCTTGAACGGTACAAAGCCCACAGATACCAGCCGCACGCCCGCGCTGTCCAGGTAGGCGGCGACCGAGCGGTTGTTGCTGTCCCACTCGGCCAGACAGACGCAGTTCGGGCTGCGCAGTGTAGTGTGCGTGTTGCCGGTCAAGTAGTTGTCCACCGCCAGCGCGGTCACTCCGTCCATTATCGGATGGAGCGGGTTGTGCACCGTGCTCATCGTGCCCCCGACGCCAGCCTGAGGCTGCATCGTGAACGGCATGTATTGGTCCACGTAGCGGCCGGCAAGGTTGCCTATCTGGTCGGCCCACGTCGCAGTCACAACTCGTCCGCCGAGGTCGACGAACCTGGCCAGGCTGTCACCGATGAGAGCAGGCGTGGCGGGAATGGGAGAGCCGGAGAACTCAAGTATCACGCGGCACCCGTCGTTGTACCACGCGGTTGCCGGGAATGTCGCGTTCACGTCCAAGCTGAGGGTGCCGATAAGGTCGAGTGTCCCGCCGCTCGCGACCCTGAGGGTCTCGGCCAAGTCGGTCCGGTAGGTCTGAAGGTCGGTAGTCACAATCATCAGCGGACACACCGCCTCGCACATCACGCCCCGGGGGTCGAGGTTGACGGTGCCGCTCGAAAAGAGCGTCCGGTCACGGTAGAAACGCCGGAACGTGTTGGAGCCGTAGCCGCCCCAGGTCATGTAGTAGTACTGACCGTCGTAGGTCACGCTCATAGCAGCAGCGGAGCCGCCGCCCGTGGTCCACGTCGCATCGTGGGTGATGCTGCCGCCGGTGAACTTCGAACAGGTATAGCCGTACCAGGTCGTGCCATCCTCGGCAGGGGTGAGCCAGACCGTGTCGTTGGCAACTCCGAAGCCGAAGGTGCTGGCGTCCACCCACGGCGCGTAGTCAGTCGTGGTCGTGCTGATCAGGGTCCCGTCCAGCGTGTATTTGCGCGTCGTCGTGCCTTTCGGGATGTAGACGTACTCACCGTCCGTTCCACATGCGCCGCCGCTGGCATCGGCCAGGGTGTAGTTGTTCACCGCGCCGGTCCAGAGGTCGGTTCGCCGCAGGTTCGTGCCGTATACCTCGAAAAGGAAGTGGCCGTCCGGGGTCATGCACGACAGGGACTGGTCGTACTGCCAGGGAGAAGGAGTTGCCTGGGCCGGGGTCACATCCTGGGCTTTGGGTGATGAGTAGATGAGAGAGGTGCTGTAGTAGCTCTTCCAGTAGAGTGAATCCTGCGTCACCTGTCGTCGGTAGGGCACGGCACACATCACGCTGCGCGGGTCGATGCTCACGGTGCCGGTCGAATAGAGCGTTCTGTCCGAGTAGAACCGCTTGAACGTGATGGGGCTGGTGCCGATCCATGCCAGGTAGAAGTACTCGCCGTCCCAGGCGATGTTGCCGACGCCGAGGGTGCCGGTGCCGACGTTCCACGTGGCATCGTGGGTGATGCTGCCGCCGGTGAACTTGGAACAGGCATAGCCGTAGATGTTCACTCCGTTGTACCGGTCGTCTGTGAACCAGACCGTATCACGGCAGCACGATACCGAATACGCATCGCAAGAGTAGTCAGTCGTGGTTGAGTTGACGTAGGAGCCGGTCATCGTGTACTTGTACATCGTCGTCCCGTCCGGGCGGTAGATGTACTGACCGTCGGTTGCGCATCCCAGCCCGCCCGAGTACGACAGGGTGTACGTGGTCATCGAGCCGTCAACCGTGCTGAACCGGTACAGATTGGTGCCGTTTACCTCATAGACATAGTTCCCATACGGGTCCATGCAGACCGTGGACTGGGCGTCGTGGAACGACATCGCAGTGCGGTTGGCTGGAGAAGGACTCTGGACCTTGGCCGACGACTTCAAGTACGTGGTGCTGTTGAAGTCCTTCCAGTAGAGCGAGTCGGGGGCAACACCTTCTTGCGGGCCGCCCGGCAGCGGATTGCCGTTTCTATCGTAGAACTTGTCCCATTGGATGATAGGACGGCCGGTGTTTCCCGTTACCGATGTCTGCATCGCCGGCACCGGGCTTGTCCTCTGCGCCGCCGGCACCGCCGGACCGGGCGCCGGTGTGGCCGCGGTGGTCGTGGTGCTCGCTAAGCCGGTCGCGGCGAGCATCGCGACGATGGTTGTCAGGACTGCCACCTTCTTAGGCATCTGCTCTCCTTTGCTAGTTGGAGGCTGCATCTCTGCTGCAGCATCCAGCAGGCCTCCCGTTGCTGCCGGATGCCGGGATGGTCACCGGGCTACGATTACCCGATTCCATCAATCTGATTAGACATCCGTCTTCCTTGTCTGTCAAGCACCGGCGAATTGCCGACTGGATTCCGGATTCTGGACAAGTGCGGCTGAGCTGCCCACGTCCTGGACAAGTTAGGAGTCCCGAGAGGCGGACGGCCGAAGGCGGTCAGCGCCTGGCCGGGCGGTTGCCGAGCGTGAACAGCTTCCGGGAGCCGCGGCGCTTGATGGCGTTGCGGGCGTCGAGAATCAGCCGGCTGTGTTCGAAGATGAAGTCGTAGTCGAAGCACTTGTGGTCGGTTAAGACGACGACGCAGTCGGCGGTCTGGAGCGCCTTCGCGGTCAGCGGCACTGACTTGAATTTGCCGCCGTTGACGTGAATCTCCGGTACCCAGGGGTCATGGTAGACGATGCTCTTGACTTTGTCCTGGGTGAGCTCCATCACCTTGATGGCCGGAGAGTGGCGCGTGTCTTCGACGTTGCCCTTGAAGGCGGCGCCGAGAATCAGGAGTCTGGCCTCGGATGCGGCGACGCCGTTTGTGCCCAGGGTTTCAACTATGCGGTCGGCGACGTAGAAGGGCATTGACTCGTTGGTCTCGGCCGCAAGCTCGATGAAGTCGGAGTGGAAGTCATATTCGCGGGCCTTCCAGGCAAGGTAGTAGGGGTCAATCAGAATGCAGTGGCCGCCGATGCCGGGCCCGGGGTAGAAGGGCATGTAGCCGAAGGGCTTGGACGAGGCCGCGTTGATGACTTCCCAGATGTCGATGTTGCCCATCCGTTCGCACATCTTCGCCATCTCGTTGACAAGGGCGATGTTGACGCTGCGGAAGATGTTCTCAAGCAGCTTGGACATCTCGGCGACGCGGGGCGAGGAGACCGGGATGACCCGCTCGACGAACCGGGAGTAGAAATCGACCGTGAGGTCGGTGCAGGCCTTGGTGACGCCGCCGACCACGACGGGCGTGGTCCGCGTGTTGAACTTGTGGTTGCCCGGGTCGATGCGTTCGGGTACAAAGGAAAGGTAGTAGTCGCGGCCGACCTTGCGGCCGTTCTTTTCGAGAACGGGCTGGAGTACCTTCTCGGTGGTCTCGGGGTAGGTCGTAGAGCGGAGGATCACGAGCTGGCCGGGTTTGAAGTACTTCGCGACCTGGCGGCCCGCCTCTTCGATGTAGGTGACGTCCGGGTCTTTCGAGGGGGTGAACGGGGTTGGTACGCAGATGTTCACGATGTCGCAGGTGGCGAGGGCCTTGAAGTTCGTCGTGGCTGTGAACTTGCCTCTGACCTCAGCGAGTTCTGCGTCTTTGACGTCGCCGATGAAGCTCTTGCCCTTGCGCACCGCCTCGACTTTGGCTTTGTCGATGTCGATGCCGACGGTCTCAAATCCGGCGCGGGCGATCTCGATACTCAGGGGCAGGCCGACGTAGCCGATGCCGATGACGCCAACCTTCGCTTTTCGGTCGTGGATTTTGTTAGCCAGGTCCATATGGTAGCTCCTCTTATGCCCTGATAGTGGTACGCAAACTGGTCAAAGTGTACAAAGACCGATATTCGACGCAAGGGTCGTGAATTGAGGTCTCAAAAAAGCCCGGGGCTAGAAGCACGGATGACGAATGAGTGTGGGGGAAGCTCGAAGTCCGAAGCTCGAATGACGAATGAAGCACGAAACCCGGAGTTCGAATTGGACATTGCGACTCATTCGGGTTTCAATCGGGCTCCGAACTTCGGACTTCGTCATTGGTGTCCTCACCACGCCGTTCTGTCCAGCGTGCGGTACTGGACCGCCTCGGTGATGTGGGAAGGCTGAATACTCTCCTTGCCCTCCAGGTCGGCGATGGTCCGGGCGACTTTGAGCACGCGGTGGTAGGCGCGGGCAGAGAGCCCGAGCCGGTCTATTGCGGCCCGGAGGATTTCGTCGCTCTGGGCGGAAACCGGACAGAAGCGGCGGATGAGCTGCGGTCCCATCTGGGCGTTGGAGTATACCGGGTGGCGCGTGCCGGTCGAGGCAAACCGGGCAAGCTGGGTGCGGCGGGCCTTCGCCACCCGCGCGGCGACCGCGCTCGAGCCTTCGCCGGACCGCCTGTTCGAGATGTCGTCGTACTTGAGCGCCGGCACCTCGATGTGGATGTCGATGCGGTCGAGCAGAGGGCCCGAGATCTTGCTGCGGTAGTGGCGAACTTTGGGCGGCGAGCAGGAACAGGAGTGGCGGGGGTCGCCGGAGAACCCGCAGGGACACGGATTCATGGCGCAGATCAGCATGAACCGGGCCGGGAATGTGAAGGTCGAGCGGGCCCGGCCGATGGTCACCTCGCCGTCTTCAAGCGGCTGTCTGAGCGCCTCGAGCACATCGCGCCGGAACTCGGGGAGCTCGTCAAGGAAGAGGACACCGTTGTGGGCAAGCGAGGCCTCGCCCGGACGCGGAACCGTGCCGCCGCCGATGGCGCCTGATTCCGAGACATTGTGGTGCGGAGAGCGGAACGGCCGCACCGCCACCAGGGGCCGGTTGGGCGAGAGCGTGCCGACCACGCTGTGGATTCGGGTCGCTTCCAGGGCTTCGTTCAAAGTCATCGGCGGCAGGATGGTCGGAAGCCTGCGTGCGAGCATGGTTTTGCCCGAGCCGGGCGGGCCGATCATCAAGGCGTTGTGGCCACCGGCAGCCGCGATTTCGAGCGCGCGCTTGGCGTGCTCGTGGCCGTGGACCTCCGAGAGGTCCACGGGCTGAATCGCGGCCTGGGCGAAGAGCGCGGCGACGTCGGTGTGCGTGGGTTCAATCGCGGCGACGCCGTTGGCGAAGTTGGCCGCCTCGATGAGCGAGCTCACGGCGTAGACCGGCAGGTCTTCGACCATCGCTGCCTCGGTCGCGTTCTGGGTGGGGACCACGAGTCCCCGCAGGCCGGCCTGCTTGGCGGCCACCGCCATCGAGACCGCGCCCTTGACCGGCCGGAGCGAGCCGTCGAGCGAGAGTTCGCCGAGGAATCCGAGGTCGCGGAGCGGTCCCGGCTGGATTGTGCCGGCGGCGGCAAGGATGCCGACCGCCATCGGCAGGTCGAAGCCCGGGCCTTCCTTCTTCACGTCGGCCGGCGCGAGGTTGACCGTAATCCTGCGGTTGGGGAAGTTGAACCCTGAGTTCTTGACCGCGGCCTGGACCCGGTGCTGCGATTCCTTGACCGCGGCGTCGGGCAGGCCGACGATGTTGAAGGCTGAGAGGCCGTGGGTGATGTCCGTCTCGACGGTGACGATGTAGCCGTCCACGCCGAAGGTCGAGGCCGAGAGTACGCGCGACAGCACTAGAGCGCTCCCGCGATGTGTTCGTACTCCGGGCGCCTGTCTCCCAGCGTGACGCCGAGAACGTCGAACCTCACGTCCGACGACTCGAGGTTGTGCTTTACCAGGTATTCCTCCACCAGCCGGCGCAGCTTGGCCTGTTTGCGCTGCGTGACCGACTGGTCGGGGCGGGCGATATCAGCGCTGGTGCGGGTCTTGACCTCGACGAAGACGATGGTGTCGTGGTCACGGCAGACAAGGTCGATTTCGCCGAGCCGGGTCCGGTAGTTGCGTTCGAGGACTTCCCAGCCCATGCCTCGGAAGTGCGATGCCGCCAGGTCCTCTCCTCTTCGGCCCAGCGGTTTGGGCTTCACGGGTTTGCCGCGGTCAGTTCGCGGATAGGCGCGTAAGTGCGGCGGTGGATGGGGGACGGGCCGAGCTCGCGCAAGGCCCGCAGGTGCTCGGCGGTGCCGTAGCCGACGTGGCGTTCGAAGCTGTACCCGGGATAGCAGTCGGCCATCTTCGTCATCAGTCGGTCGCGGAAGACCTTGGCGATGATTGAGGCACAGGCGATGGAAAGGCTCTTTCCGTCGCCGCCGATGATGCCCTGGCAGGGAATGTCGATGTCCGGAATCGCGAATCCGTCGGCCAGCACGAGCGCCGGTTGGATGCTGAGCCGTCCCACCGCGGTTCGCATGGCATGGAACGCGGCGTTGGCGATGTTGTGCAGTTCGATATAGCGGTGGTTGGCGCCGGAGACGGACCAGGCCAGGGCGCGCCGCTTGATTTCCACCTCCAGTTCGAGGCGGCGGTTGGGAGTCAGTTTCTTGGAATCGTCCGCACCGTCAATCTCGGTGTGCGGTGGGAGGATAACCGCGGCGGCCACGACCGGGCCGGCCAAAGCCCCTCTTCCCACCTCGTCTACTCCGCAGAAGAGGGTGCTACTCTGCCACAGTTCCCGGTCGAGGTTGTTCCTCACTCCGCTGCTCGTGCAGCATCGCCTCGCGGCCACTCCGGCCGCGGAGATAGTAGAGCTTGGCCCGGCGGACTTTGCCGTGACGCTTGACTTCGACTTTGGCCACGGCCGGCGTGTCGTAGGGGAAAATGCGCTCGATACCGTAGCCACGGCTCACCTTGCGGACCGTGAAGCTCTTGTTTTGGCCGGCGCCGCGGATCTGGATGACTGTGCCCTGGAATAGCTGGATGCGTTCCTTGTCGCCCTCGACGATTCGCACGTGGACTGCGACTGTGTCGCCGGGCCGGAGCGGCGGGATTTCGGCCGGCTCGTGCCGAACCGGTGCGGCAGCTTTCGCTTCCTTGGCAGCTTCCTTCTTAGCCATTGATAGTCTCCTTTTCAAGTTCGCGGCAGAGGAACTCGCGCTCGGATTCGCTCAGGACCTCGTTGCGCAGCAGTTCAGGCCGGCGTCGGGCGGTTGTTTTCAAAGCCTGTTCCCGGCGCCAGCGGGCGACCGAAGCATGGTCGCCGGACACCAGAACTTCCGGTACTTCGAGGCCGCGGAACTCGCGCGGCCGCGTGTAGTAGGGGGCGTCGAGGATGCCGGCCGAGAACGAATCGGTCGCGACCGAATCCTCGTCGCCGACCGCGCCGGGTAGGAGCCGGGCAACGGCCTCGATGACGACGACGGCCGCCGCTTCACCGCCGGCAAGCACGTAGTCGCCGACAGAGACCTCGCGGTCGACCAGTGTGCGGACGCGCTCGTCGACGCCCTTGTAACGGCCGCAGACGAGCACCAGATGGTCGGCGTGGCTGAGTTCCTCGGCCAGCGGCTGGGTGAAGCGCTCGCCCTGCGGCGTTAGAAGTACGACCAGACTTGTGGGCCGGCGCACGCTCTCGATTGCGGCGGAGAGCGGCTCGGGCTTCATCACCATGCCGGCGCCGCCTCCGAACGGATAGTCATCGACGGTGCGATGGGCGTCGCTTGTGAAGTCCCGGGGATTGACGAAACTGAGTGCGAGCTTGCCGTCAGCCCGCGCGACCCGCGTCGGCCCGCATTCGAACGGGCCGCGGAAGTAGTCGGGGAACAACGTAATGACGGCTGCCTGCATTGGTCGTGATGGCGCTTGAGTCCGCGGACCGTCTAGCCGATTACGTCGATCGTGGCGTGCTTGTCGAGCTTGCGGGCAGCGGCGCGGACAATCGCCCGGATCGCGTCGATGGTTGCGCCCTGCCGGCCGATCACTTTGCCCTGGTCGCCCGCCATGACCTTGACTTCGTAGGTAAGCGTGCGCTCGCCGGCGAGTTCGGTAACCTTGATCTGGTCGGGGTGGTCGACGAGCGCCTTCACGATGTGCTCGATCATCTCTTTCATGGCCTACTCCTTAGGTGTGTCCGGGGGTGTCGCATCCTTGGATGTGGTAACCGGCTCGGTCGATACGGGTGCCGCCGTGCTGTCGCCGTTCACGACTTCGGCCGCGGGCGCGTGCTGCCGCGCGTAGCGGCTCAAGAGCCGGCCGACCGTGTCCGAGGTCTGGGCGCCCTTGGCGACCCAGTGCCCGATGCGCTCGGTCTTCAACTCCAGCAGCTTCGTTCGCGGGTCATAGTGGCCGACCGACTCCAGGTACTCGCCGTCGCGCGCCTTGCGCGAGTCAATGACGACGACCCGGTAGGCGGGCCGGTTCCGAAGTCCCATACGCCTTAATCGAATTCTGAGCAAGGTTTTCTCCTCATTGTGGAACTATACGATAGCGAAAAGGCCCGGATTGTCAATCAATGCCAGCCTCAGACGTCAAATCCGAAGCCGGACGTTAGAGTGACTGGTCAAGTCCTGACTCCGCTCGCGATGCGGTCGCCCTGCGGCAATTCCAGACCGGAGCTTCAGCCTCATTCGGCCTCCTCTTCCTCGTGCCGTTGACTTGCCTCACGCGATGGCTACAATTGCACTAAGGAAGCTGCGTCCGGCGAGCAGCGAACCGGCCGCGGTTCTGCACTGAGACGGCAGGCGCGATAACCACGGAGGTATTAGTGACGAGAATGGTCGTGATATTGGTGCTGGTGCTGGCCGGAATGAGCTTAGCGCTGATCGGCCCGGAGTTGCAGCAGCGCCTGACCAAGGCACAGGCAGACGAGCGACTGCCGGTGCACGTCGTGCTGGAGGAGCAGTTCGACCGGGACCTGCTCAACAGCTTGGTTGACGGCATGCCCAGGCCCCAGCGCCGCGCGGAAGTGGCACGGATTCTGCGGGAGTACTCCGCCGAGCAGCAGGCCGGCTTACTCGCGTATCTGGCCTCTACTGACGCACAGAACGTCCAGACGTTCTGGGTTGTGAACGCGGTGTACTGTGAGGCGACGCCGGCGGTCATCCAGCAACTCGCGGAACGGCCCGAGGCAAGCTACGTAGATTATGACCGGGTGCACTGCCCGGATCTGCCGGAACCGGAGCAGCAGAACGAGGGCACCGAGGAGATAACCTGGGGCGTTGACAAGATAGACGCCCCGGCAGTCTGGGCCCTGGGGTACACCGGGCAGGGCGTGGTCTGCGGCCATATCGACACCGGGTGCGACTACACCCACCCGGACCTCGCCGACCACCTCTGGACCGACGCGAACTACCCGCACCACGGGTGGGATTTCGAGAACAACGACAATGACCCGATGGACCAGCACGGTCACGGTACGCATACCGCCGGAACGGTTGCCAGCGACGGGAGCGCGGGTACTCAGTGCGGAGTCGCGCCCGACGCAAAGATGATGATCTGCCGGGTGAAGAGCAACGTGGATTCGGCCGGGCAGAGTCAGTTGTGGGCCGCTGTGGAGTTCTGCGTGTCGCCGCCACTGTCGCCGAGTAACGGCGCCGACCTCTACACGATGTCGATGGGTTGGCAGATCTCGTGGGGTCCGAACCAATCGACCTGGCGAACGCTTGCCAACAACGTGAACGCTGCCGGGCTGTCGCAGATCGTTGCGGCAGGAAATGAACGGGGCATCTCCCCGCCGAACGCCTGTCGCTGCCCGGGCAACGTGCCGCCACCATGGTGGAACCCGCAGAACACCGGTACGGGCGCCCTGTCCGGGATCGTGTCCATCGGCGCGACCGACAGCAACGACTCGATTGCGTATTTCTCCAGTCCCGGTCCCGTGACCTGGTCGAGCGTCGCGCCTTTCAACGACTACGCGTACCCACCGGGCCTGACCCGGCCGGACGTCTCGGCCCCTGGTGTCTCCGTCAAGTCGTGTAAGATCGGTGGCGGCTACCAGGACATGGACGGTACGTCGATGGCGACCCCGCACGTTGCAGGTACAGTCTGCCTGATGCTCTCGAAGAATCCGGAACTGATGCCGGATGAGGTGGACTCGATTCTAGAATTGACCGCGGTTGACCGCGGGGCGACAGGCAAAGATAACGACTACGGCGCGGGCCGGATCGATGCGCTCGCCGCGGTGAACTACGTGACCTACTCGGGTGGGCCGTCGCTCAAGCTGAATTCGTACCAGATAGTCGACTCGACCGGCAATAACAACGGTATCCTTGACCCGGGCGAGGCCGCCAAGCTGCTCGTGACCCTGCGCAACAATGGCGGGGCGTCCAGCAACAACACGGCCGGCAGGCTCCACTCCTACGATGGTCGCCTGAGCGTCCCCGATTCGTTCGGTTACTGGGGCAACGTCGCGTCGGGCGGCACGAAAACCAACACCGCGGATCCGTTCTGGCTTCATGCCGACGCTTCGATTCAGCCCGGGACAGAGATTGTCTGCTCGCTATTTGTCACCGGCGACAGCGCTGTGCTCTATTCCAAGCGGATCGAGCTGAAGCTGACCGTGGGCGTGCCGCCGGGCGGTATCATCTGGGGTCCCAAGCCTGCCCCGAACATGCCCACCGGCGCGGGAATCTGCGGCGTGACCTACAACACGGCGGACGATCTCATCTACTGCACCTACTTCAGCAACTCCACCATCTACAAGTACTCTTCGGACAGCATGCTCGAGCCGCAGGGCACGATCACGGCACCGCAGGACTCCTGCCTCGACATCGACCACGAAGCCTACGGCAATACGCTCTGGCTGGTCTGCAACCCGCAGAAGACGATGTACAAACTCAGCACCAGTGGGTCGGTCATCCGCCAGTTCAGCCTGTCGTTTGCCAACTACCCCTACGGAGCGACCGAGTGCGAGGACGGGCACCTCGTCTACATCTCGGACCGCCGGAGCACACCGAGCCAGCCGCAGCTCATCTACGTCCGGGACACGCTCGGCAACTACGCGCAGGGCGCGATCACGCATCCGCTTACCGGGCCCTACGGTACCCGCTGCCTGGCACTCGACGGCCGCGGTTCGACCAACCCGCCGACGCTCCTCAACGTCTGGGCCTGGTACAATGCGGCGGGCAGTGCCATTGACAGTTGTGGCATGTACGAACTGAATCGAACCGGAGGCACGCTGCTCAACGGCTTTGTTTTTCCGACCAAGACGTGGGACGTCCGCGGTATCGAGTGCGACCCGCGCGACGGCTCGTACTGGCTCACCATCGCGTCGGGTGGCCCGAGCACCAACATGATTGTCAAAGTCGCCGGGTTCAACTTCGGCAAGATCGGCGTCGAAGAGCCGAAACCGCAGTTGCCCGTCGTGGCTGGTCGACTGCAGGTGTCGGTCCAGCCCAACCCGTTCACAGGCAGGACCAGGCTGGCGGTGGAGCTGCCCACGGCCGGGGGCGTTGACCTGCGCATCTACGACAACAGTGGCCGGGTGGTGAGGACTCTGGCTGGAGGTACGGTAGTCTCGACGCTTGCGTTCTTCACGTGGGATGGCAGGAACGACGCGGGCAGCGTGGTTGCGCCGGGCATCTACTTCTACCGCGTTCGGAGCGCGACCGAGCAGGCCTGGGGTAAGGTCATCCTGTCCCGCTAGTTCCGCATCTGAGTCTGTATCGGAGCGGCGCTTCGGCGCCGCTCTTTCTTATTCCGGGCCGGCCTTCAGCCGTCCACGTCGTAGCCGCCGGCCTGCCGTCAGCCGGCCGTTGGTCAGAGTCACCCCGGGTCCGAAGCGGATGGCCACGAGGACGGACAGAAGGGGCCAATGCTCGAGGGATCACGTCAGGATTCGGACGTTCCGTCACTCCATCCCTTTGTCCCTTTGTCTCTCTCTCCCTCTCCAAATCGTTTCGTGCTTCTGTGATTTCGATACCGGCCCCGGGGCTGCTGCTGCCGCTTGACTTGCTGAAGTTAACAAAGTAGACTTTCTATGTGAATAACTATTCACCAAATGGCGGATATCGAGCCGGCCTGCTCGGGCGCTGCGGCGCGCAGGTAGCCCGGCGCCCGCTTCTCTTTCTCGCCGGGGCGCTGGTAGTCACCCTGGCGCTGGCTCCGTTCATCCTGCGGCTGCGGGCCGAGGCCGACGTGAGCAAGATGCTGCCGGAGGGCGACCCGTCGCTGCGGGTAATGGCGCTGGTGGACAGCGAGTTCGGCGGCTCGGACGAGGTGGCGGTCGTGGTCGAGTGCCGCGACGTCTTTTCGCCGGCAACGCTCCATGCGCTCGACTCCCTGAGTGCGGCGTTCGCCGCGCTGCCGGGCATGGCCGAGGTCCAGGGGCTGACGACCCTGCAGGATGTCCGCGGCCAGGGCGATGACGTCATCATCTCGAAGGTCATCGACTCGGTGCCGTCCGACCCCGCCCGCCTTGCCGCCCTGCGCAGCGACGTGCTCGCCGACTCGCGCTACCGCGGTACCTTGGTCTCGGCCGACGGCACCGCGGCGCTGCTCCTGGCGCGCCTCGTCCCGGGCGGCGACAAGGCGAAGACCGTGGCCGCCGTCGAGCAGGTCGCGCGGGAGCACGCAGGCGCAGGGCGTATCTCCCTGTCCGGCTCGCCGGCGCTGATGAAGTTCGTCCGCGACTGGATGACTTCCGACATGCTCAAGCTGCTTCCGGTAGTCATGCTCGTGCTGGTGCTCACCTTGCTCCTGACTTTCCGCACCTGGTACGGCGTGCTGCTGCCGCTGGGGGCGGTGCTCATCGCCCTGGTCTGGACCCTGGGGCTTGTGGGCCTGTTCCGGCAGCCGATCACCATCGTGATGGTCGTGCTGCCACCGGTGCTGGTGTCGGTCGGCAGCGCGTACGGCATCCACGTCGTCGAGCGCTGGGAGCATGAGCGCAGGCTGGGCAGGGATCCGCGGTCGGCGGTCGAGGTGGCGGTGGGCAACACGGGGCTCCCGGTGTTCCTGGCGATGGCCACGACCGCTGTCGGGTTCGGCTCGAACTTCCTGATGAAGATTGCCTCAATCCGGGCGTTCTCCGTGTTCTCGGTGGTCGGCATCGCCTTCTCGTTCGTCCTGGCACTGACGTTCGTGCCCGCCGTGCTTGCCCTGGTCCGGCGGGACGTGAAGAACCGGCCGGACGAGGCCGAACACGGCCGGCGGCGCAACCGCTGGTGTGCCGACTGGGGCGGCTGGGTCTGGCGTCACCGCGGAGCGGTGCTGCTTGCCGGAGCGGCTCTGATTCTGCTGGCGCTGGCTGCCGCGCTGCGCGTGCGCACCGAGACCGACTTCGTCCGCTACTTCAAGCCCGGTTCCCAGCCGACGCGGGCCGCGCGCATCGTCAACGAGAGGTTCGGCGGGATGATGCAGTTCGAGTTCGTCGTCGAAGGGGACATCGTCGACCCCGACGCGCTTGCGCGCATGGCCCGGTTCCAGGTCGGGCTTGAGAGCATTCCGCACGTCACCAAGGTCTATTCCATCGTCAATGTGCTCCAGACGACGAACCGCGCGTTCAACGGCGGCGCTCCAGAGTTCGAGCGGCTGCCGGAATCCAGGGACGCGACCGCCCAGTACCTGCTGCTGCTTTCGTTCTCCGGCTCCGAGTTCCTCTCGCGCTTCGTCACGTCCGATTACCGGGTCGCGCGCATCACTGCCCGGTTCGACCGCCAGGAGAGCCGCGAGATCGCCGTGGCCGCGGAACGCATCCGGTCTCTGATGGCCGCGAGCTTTGCCGGCAGTGCGGTGAAGGCCGGCGTGGGCGGGATGCCGATGGCGGTGCTCGCCCTGCACCAAAACATCCAGTCGAGCCAGCTCGGGAGCGTAATCACCGCTCTCGTGGCCGTGTTTCTGCTGGTGGCCGTCGTCTTCCGCTCCCCGCGGCTCGGGTTCGCGTCGCTCCTCCCGATCCTCTTCACGCTGGCGGCAGCGTTCGGGGTGATGGGCGCGGCCGGGCTCCGCGTGGACGTGGTCACGGCGATGCTCGGCTCGATCGCGGTCGGCATCGGCATCGACTACTCCTGCCACCTCATCGCGCGCCGGCGCGAAGAACAGGCGGCCGGATTCGCCGGGGAAGAACTCGCGCGTCGTACGCTCGGCTCGGTCGGGCCCGCAATCATCGTGAACGCGCTTGCGGTCGGGCTCGGGTTCTCGGTTCTTATCTCTTCGTCGCTTTCGATCATCCAGCAGTTCGGCCTGCTGGTCGCGGCGACGATGCTCTACTCAAGTGTCGGTGCGCTTGCGCTCCTGGCCGCGGCCCTGAGCGGCCGGGACAAACCAAGGAGACAATCATGAAACAACTGCTGGCTTTGCTGCTCGTCGTGAACCTGGCGGCAGCCCTCACCGTCGACGAAGTGCTTGACCGGGTGCGCGCGGTAACCAACGCGAACGACCGGCAGGCGACCGCGACCATGACCATCACCGACAAAGGGAACCGGGTGCAGACCCGGACCCTCCGGACGGTGATGAAGGGCGACGACAAACTGATGATGACTTTCAAGTCGCCGGCCGACCTGCGGGGCGTCACGTTCCTTACGACCTCAGCCGAGAACATGTGGATCTACCTGCCCGCGCAGAGCCGGGTCCGGCGCATCTCGGGCAGCGCGGTAGACCAGGGGTTCGGCGGCTCGGACTTCTCGTTCCGCGAGATATCGAACCTCTCGTTCGCGGACAACAGCGCGACCCAGCCGGCCGAGAGCATTGACCTCGACGGCAAGCCGGCCTGGCTCCTGACCGTCAAAGACAAAGATGGCGCGTCGAGCCGGATCTGGGTCGAACAGGCGCGGTCTCTGCCGCTGCGGGTCGAGAAGCTCGGCGCCGACGGCAAAGCGAAGAAGCGGATCGAGTTCGGCGACTTCGTCAACCGCGGTGAGAGCTGGATACCGGTGGAAATCACGATTCACGACCTAAGCCGCGGCAGTCGGACCGAGATGAAGCTCGACAGCCTCAAACTCAACACCGGGGTCAAGGACAACTACTTCACCGAATCGAACATGAAGAAGGGAGCGTAAGATGACACTGGCGGCGACACTGCTCGCGCTGCTCGTGGGCACGGCGGGGTTCGGCGGCGACGTCATGACGCGGGCTCACCTCCGGACCGCCGCGCTCGACAGTGCCGCCCTGAGCTGGTTCGAGACCCGGGCCAAACTCGACTTCGAGCCTGACCTCGGCGACATGGTGTCGGCCAGGCTCGGCATCGAGTTCAGGCTCGACCCGTTCCCGCAGATCTCCTCGGTCGGCCAGCTTGGCGAAGTCGCCCGGTTCGAGCCGGTGACCGCGCTCCTCGGCGAAACTTACCTCCGGGTCCACAACCCCCTGCCCGGCCTGACCCTGACCGCGGGCCGCCAGCTCGTCCACTGGGGCACGGCCGACGCCATTAACCCGACCGACAACTGGAACCCACCCGACTACTCCGACCCACTCACCTGGGATGCGCGGCGGCCGTCCTGGATGCTGCACGTTGACTACTCCCCGGTGGCCGCGCTCGGCCTCGAACTGGCGGCCAAGCCGCTCTTCGAGTCGGCGCTCTCGGTGCCGGACCGCTGGCTGCACGTCGACTACCTGCCGTCCGAAGCAGTTCTGCGCGAAGGACTGGTGCAGCAGTTTTTGGGCTACGGGGTCGACTCCGCCACCGCGCGGCTCCTCGCCGGGACCTACACCATCAACATCGCCGAAGACTACCGGTTGCCCGCCAACCGGCTCAAGGAGATGACCTACGGCGGCCGGGCAAAGACCCACTTCTCGGTCTTCGACCTCTCGGCCAGCATGGTCCGCGGCTATGACTTCCTGCCGACGGCGCAGCCCGAGATTGTCACCGACACCGCCACCAAGACCATGAACTTCACGCTGCATGAACACTACGCGCGCCGGACAATCATCGGCGCTGACGCGGCCGCGAACGTCGCGGGCGTCGGGCTCTGGGCCGAGGCCGCCTGGTCATCCGGGGACGAGGGACAAGGGGCGGGCGACGGGGAAGACAAGATTTCCGTCATCGGCGGGTTCGACTACACCCTGGCCGGGTTCTACTTAAACGCCCAGTACCTGCACGGCCGGTTCCCGCTGGCCCTGGCCCAGACCTCGGCCGAGCCGGCCGAAGATTTCGTGCTCGCCGCGCTCGAACGGAAGTTCTTCTCCGACCGCCTGCTGCTCCGTGCCGGCGGTGCAGTTGACTTGCGGCACGGCTCGCTCGCCTTCCTGCCGGTCGTGCGCTGGTTCCCGGCCGATGCGGTCGAACTCGACCTCACCGGCGCCCTGTTCACCGGCAAGGTCGGGTCGGCATTCGCGGCCCTTGACGCGAACGACGAAGTCTGCCTTGGGGCCCGCTACCGATTCTAGATGACCCTCGCCGCCGCGGTCGCTCGCCTGCTGCTCCCGCTGCTAGCGGTTGCGCCTTCGCCGGCAGCGCCGCCCGGCTCCTCCTGCGAGCGGGCGCGCTACTTCCTGCTCAACTACCATCTGGCCGCCT
Organism: Caldifarciminota bacterium UBA2258; assembly: GCA_002347155.1. Taxonomy (GTDB): domain Bacteria; phylum Hydrothermota; class Tepidihabitantia; order Tepidihabitantales; family Tepidihabitantaceae; genus UBA2258. Next base: position 3,937 of record DDXO01000025.1, on the reverse strand, counting down.
CGTACCTTGACTCCTGCGAATCCGAGCTCGCCGCCGCCCCCCGCGTCGGAGCGCAGAACGAAGAACGGCTCGCGCTTCGAGCCCGGCTCCTGCTCGTTCGCGGGGACCGGGAAGAGGATGGCCGGGCCAAGGTCGCCCGGTACGCGGCCGCGCGCGCCGCGGCCGACTCCCTGCGCGCGGCGAACGAACGGAACCCGCTCGGGCACGTCTGGTGGGCCGCGGCCCATGGCAGCCTGCTCCGGCTGCGCGGCATCGCGGCCGCGGCAACCGGCGCGGCACAGGTACGGGCGGAGAACGAACGCGCGCTCGAACTAGACCCGAACTGTGCGCTCGCCGGCTACGCGCTGGGACGGATGTATGCGGAACTGCCGGGCCTGCTCGGCGGCAGCCCGGGCAAGGCCGAGATGTGGCTGCGGCGGGGTGTAACGAGCCAGCCGAACTACACCATCATCCGGCTGGAACTGGCGCGGGTCCTTTCAAGACAGGGCCGGCGCGGCGAAGCCGCGGCCGAACTGCGCCGGCTCCTTGCGGTCCAGGAGCCGACCAACCCGGCCGAATCCGTGCTACACGACCGCCCCTCCGCCGAGACCCTGCTCAGACAGTTCACCGGCCTCCAACCCTCAGTCGATTAGCGGTCAGCCGCCGGCCGTGCGGATGACGCTTTGTCACTGAGGTCATTCGGGCTTCGGACCTCGGTATTGCCCGCTCGCGGGCCGCAATCTGCAATCTGAAATGCCGCTGTGCCGCGCCTTGACATCGCTCAGTAATGGGTGACTGTCCCTGATTCTTCTTCCAGGGGCTGAGTGCCAAAGCGCGCGTCACCGTCTACGACGCGTCGGGACAGTCGGTCTGGAGCGCGACCGAGTCAGGCGACGGACATCTGGCGTGGAAAGCAGAGGTGGCCAGCGGCATTTACGTGTACCTGGTCGTCTCGGCCGACGGCAAGGCGAGCAAGGTCGGCAAGCTGTCGGTGATAAGGTGAGGCGAAACGTACCCCTTGGCCGCGCAGTCTTGGCGCCGGAGAGGCCGTGCCTCGTAAGTCATTGTGTGAAAACATGTTGAGATGGCAGAGAGAGAGATAGTTTCTCTTGACTTCATCTGTGGCGGACTAGAATTGTAGTGAGCGACGACCAAAGAAAGGGGGCCATCGCCCTGCCCTCGACGCTGGGGCAGGTAAGCAACGCGCACCCGAGGCGCACAGGTGCATTGACGTCGAACATAAGGAGGTTCGAATGTCAAGACAGATGTTCCTGCTAGCGCTCACCGCGCTGGCAATCATCATGCTGGCTGGCTGCAAGGAGCCGGTCGGTGTTCCGAGCCAGAACGTACATGCCGCAGCATGGCAGACGTTCTATTGCGAGCCTACCCTCTTGAACGCGACGGGCCACGTTGATTGGTACCAGTCGATATACGGTACGACTCTTGGTTCCTGCTACTGGTACTCCGGCACGATCAGGGTTGGCTACGAGGAAGACCAATACGGTCGAGCCTGGCCACGCTGCAACGGCATCTGTCAGTTCAGAGTACCTCACCTCGACCCCTTGGAAGGTGGCTTCATTCCCGCATGCTACTGCACGCTATTCTTTTACCAGGGCTCACACACAGAGCAAGGGGAAGGAGAGTCCCTTCTCGTCAATAGCTGGTTCTTGAGCGTGAAGTGGCCCCCCAACGATGACGCTCAGGCCGTATTCTGGGCGATATGGGGCAGCACCGATACTGTGGCTGTGGACGTCATTCACGAGGACGATGGCTGGTGTAAGGTCCCGCTTACCGCTGACGCCTGCCGGGCCATCGCAGACAGTGCCTGGACCTCTGAGCCTAACTCCTGGAAGGTTTCTTCACGGGCTGGGTCTATCACGGCGAGGTTGACGGAGCGTACACCAACATCTACGGGGATGACGATGCTCAGGAGCGCTGGCCTTACATCAAGGTCTGGTACAATGACCTCGAGGAGTGACACGACGGTCCGACGTACTTAAGGCGGTCCGCGGGTGGCCACCTGTTCCCGTCCGTGGACTGTCTGGACTGCTCGTCACCCGGGTTCCACAGGATGCCGAAGCTTGCGCCGAGGACGACGTATTGACGAACCAGGAATCGAATCTAGCATATTGAGCGAAGACACAGTGATGCCCCTTGCTTCCTTGGCGTATGAGTACGGGCTTGCACCTTCTGGTAGGAGGGAACGATGACAAGACCAACACTCGCATTCTACCTGTGCATCGTGCTGACCGGAGTGGCGCAGGCGGATTCCCTCCACTTCCGACTGGTCGGCCAATGGGCAGTGCCGGATGGCGAGGTCCGGGGCGTGGCCGTGAAGGGTATGTATGCCTACGTGGTCGGGTCCTCAGGCGATACGTCTGATGGTCTGCATGTTCTTTCGCTCGCGGACATCGCGCATCCTGTAGAGGTTTGGCGGTGTACTACGGCGACCTTGTCGTGGGACGTTGCGGTGAGCGGGGAATACGTCTACTACGCCGAGGATACGGCAGGGCTGCGGGTCTTCTCGATCGCCAATCCGGCGAATCCGGTTCAAGTAGCCCGTTGGAGCGAGCGCACGGCCTACACGGTCAGGGTCAGAGACAACTTCGCGTACGTGCTGGATACCGAGGGCATGAGCGTCGTCTCCATTGCTGATCCGATGTACCCGACCGAGGTCGGGCGCATTCGCCGCGGTTTTCACTACTGGAGGTATGTGGACGTTGTCGGCGACTACGCCTACGTTGCAGCCGGCTTGGATGGCGTGCGGGTCATCTCGGTAGCTGACCCGTCACATCCGGTCGAGGTGGGGCAGTACACGCCGGGTGATGTCAGGGGCGTGGCGGTGCGCGGCAGCTACGCTTATGTCGGGTGCCTCAGCAGTTTTCGGATCGTGTCGGTTGCCGACCCCACACATCCGGTCGAAGTCGGGGCCCTGGATTCGGTGTCCTTTACCTGTTGGGGAATGGTGCCGATCCGCGGCTACGTTTTTGCTGCAACCGGTAGTAACTCCGGACTGTGGGCTATCGCGGTTTCGGACCCAACCCGCCCGACTTTGGCTGGATACTACGGTGGCTGCTATGCCTGGCACTCTATTGCAGCCGCCGGAGACTACGTTTTCTACGGTGGATTCGGGCTACGCATATTCCAGTTCTACCAGCTTGGCGACCTCGACATTGACAATGACTCGCTCGACGTGGTGTCCGATACGTTGCGGCTGCAGAGATGGGAGGTCGCCGGCTTCGGACACGATGGCGCGCGAAAACAGGCGACAGTCCCTCGGAGCAGTTGCGTCAAACTCACTGCGGGACAGTCCCCGTTTTCGCGGTTGTGTCCCGCGCCACTGGAGTGCGTGCAAGGTGAGTTCGTACTGGCCAACACGAGCGCATCGTACAATCCGGACACCATAGATGGGCCGAGCATCTCGCCGGTGGATTCACTGACTTGCAGTGGTTCGCTTGTCGGCCCGGGCGGGACCATCGACAGCATCGTGATTCCGAATCTACCCTCTTCACTCGCGCAGGGCCAGACCATGGTGTGCTCTTTGGCAGCCTACGTGCCCGTGGGCTTCAGGGATGGCGACTACACCGGCTCAATCTACATCAGCGGCAAGGACACGGCGGGTCTGCAGGTCTACGAGAGTTGCCACGTGTGCCTCCAGAAGCTGGGTGACATCGACGTGGACAACGACTCGCTCTGCGTTGTTGCCGATACCATGCGGCTCAGTAGCTCGGAATCTTCGCCATATCCCTATCCATACAAGGGCTACGCACTCGGCGAGTTCGTGCTGGCAAACACGAGTCCGTCCTACAACCCCGACAGCGCGGACGGCCCAAGCCGGTCTCGCGTGGACTGGCTCAGCTTCACCGGTTCGCTGGCCGGGTCGGGTGGGACTCTCGATAGTATCCTAATTCCGAATCTGCCCGGGTCGCTTTCGCAAGGGCAATCCGTGACTTGCACA
>DDXO01000050.1 GCA_002347155.1 Caldifarciminota bacterium UBA2258 | reverse complement strand
CGTTGTGAGCAGTGCGGGACCGCACCAGAGCCTGGATTCGTTCCGCGTCGTGCCGATACCGTTCAAGCCGTATCAGAACCCGGAGCACGACGCTATTCACTTCCAGGGGCTATCTCAAGGTGCGCGCGTGACTGTCTACGACGCGTCAGGACAAACGGTCTGGAGCGCGACTGAGAACGGCGACGGACATCTGGCGTGGAAGGCCGGGGTCGCGAGCGGCATCTACGTGTACCTGGTCGTCTCGGCTGACGGTAAGGCGTGCAAGGTCGGCAAGCTGTCGGTTATTCGCTAGGCGAACCCCGGTTCCTCAGTCCGCTTCTCGTTTCGTAGCCACGACCTAGGGCAGCGGCGGCTCTGCCTCTTGACAGGTAGTAGGCGGGGAGTAGAATTCGGTGCTGGCCTTCAGGTCAGCGAAAGGCTGATCCGGAGGCAGCGAGGCGCCACCCCCAACGCCGATTCAGCCAAGCGCACCGCGGGGTGCTACCCTGCGCGAGACTGCTCTATTTGTTAAGGAGGACAGATGTCAGTCAAGACGATGCTGCTTGCACTGGGAGTGCTGGCAGCAACCATGCTGATCGGTGTGCCTGCGCAGGCATACGCCGGCACGTTTGACTGCACGGTCGCCAATGTCAGGACGCCCACCGGCCACGTCGACATGTGGTCCGGGTACTACACGATCGATTCCGCCTACGCCCTGTATAGCCCTGTGATTACTCGGGGCTACTATGAGTTGGATGGTCGCTGCTATCCGCTTCAGAACGGCTTCTGCGTCTTCTACGTTCCCCACTTCGACACCACCGGCAACATCCCCGCGTGCACGCTCTACTACTACCAGAGCGCGCACAACGGCTCAGCAAGCTTGCAGGTCAACTGGATGTATCAGATACAGTCCTGGCTTCCTGACCTGAGTGACCTGTTCTGGGCTGCGTGGGACAACACCTATGTCATCGCTACGGACAGCACCCACACAACCGATGGCGCCTGGTAAGCGGTTCCGCTCACGCGCGAGGGCTGTGGAGTTATCGCTGACCTCGGCGCGCACCTCAATGGAGACTACCTCCGTACGGGGTGGACCTACCACGACTTTGTTGATGGTACGTACACCGACGTTGCCGGGGCCGGCAACTACGCGCCCTACATCCACGTAGTGTACTGGTGACCTGGTTGCCGCACGGCAACCCACGGGCGGCCGTTCCTCTGCGGCCACCCGTGGGCCCTCTGAGGATTGGCCCCGAGCCGGTGCGGGGCGCAGCTACGTCGCATGCTGACATCTGTCCCGGTCGGGTTTACGATGTAGCCAGGAACGCGATGGCCGGCTTCGCGTCTTGTCTGCCCGGGCAGTCTAAGTCCTTTGACTAGAGGTGGCAGTGAAACCACTGCTGTTGGTATTCTCTCTGGTCCTGCTGGCCGGATTGGCGCAGGCTGACTCGCTCTATATGCGACAGGTCGGCTATTACCATGCCAACTTCTTTGCTTCCGATGTGGCCGTCAAGGATAGCTACGCCTATGTCGCGGCTGACGAGAGCCTGCACATCTTGCGAGTCGCTGACCCGACGCACATATCCCAGGTTGGCAGCGTCTTCCTAGTCGGAGCCCGAGGCGTGGCAGTCGCCGGGGACTTCGCCTATGTCGCGGATTGTTACGATTCGCTTCTATTCGTTGTCTCCGTAGCCGACCCGGCGCACCCGGTTGTGGTCGGGAGCTGTCCCACGCCGAGCGGGGCCTACAAGGTGGCAATTCGCGGACACTATGCTTACGTAGTGACTGCGTCAGGCTTCGGTATCTTCTCGGTTGCCGACCCAACGAGACCTTTCCAGGTCGGGTGGTTGCCGGGAGGCCACGAGTACAACCTGGATGTGCGCGGGGACTATGCCTACGTCGCCGATATCGATAGCGGGCTGCGAATCATCTCGCTCGTCGACCCGTCGTACCCGGCCGAGGTGGGTTCCTTCTACTGCAGCCCTCAAGGTGTTGCAGTGAGTGCGGGTCTTGCCTACATCGGGTGCAATGATTCCAGCTTTCATGTTATTTCAGTCAGTGACCCGGAGAATCCGGTCGAAGTCGGTCGGCTCGACTCGGTAGTGTGGGCGTGGGGCACCCAGAGCGTGGGGGTGACTCGGGGCTTTGCCTTCGTGACGAACTGGACCTCGGGCTACCAGGCGGTCGGCTTGTGGGTTGTCTCCGTTGTCGACCCGACGCGCCCGGTTATGACGGCGCACTATCTCCTGGGTAGCTGCTGGTCCACGGCTCTCGACGGAAGTTACTTCTATGTCAGCACCGACTTTGCGCTGTACGTACTCCAGTTCTACCAGCTTGGCGACATTGACATAGACAATGATTCACTCGACGTAACGGCCGACACGTTGAGGCTGCGACGATGGACGACCGCCCCCAGAGATTCCCTGGAGTGCGCGCGAGGGGAGTTCGTCCTCGCCAATACCACCGCGGCCTACAACCCGGACACCATCGACGGCCCGAGCATCTCGCCGGTGGATTCACTGACTTGCAGTGGTTCGCTTGTCGGCCCGGGCGGGACCATCGACAGCATCCTGATTCCGAATCTGCCCTCTTCGCTAGCGCAGGGGCAGACCATGGTCTGCACTTTGGCAGCCTATGTGCCGGTGGGCCTCAGAGATGGCGATTATACCGGTTCAATCTACATCAGCGGCAAGGACACGGCAGGGCTGTGGGTCTACGAGAGCTGCTACGTGTGCCTCCAGAAGCTGGGCGACATCGACGTGGATAACGAATCGCTCGACGTCATCGCCGACACCATCCGGCTCACAAATCTGGGGTCAAGGGTCATCGGCAAGTTCATTCTCGCTAACACCAGCGCGTCCTACAACCCCGACACTGCCGACGGACCGAGTCAGTCCTCGGTGGATTCTCTTGATTTCTCCGCCGCGCTCGCCGGCCCGAGCGGCACCATCGACACCGTCTTCATCCTGAATCTCCCCACATCGCTCGCGCAGGGCCAGACTATCGTCTGCACTTTGGCGGTGCACGTGCCGCCGGCGATGCGGGACGGTGACTACGCCGGGTCAATCACGATCACCGGAAAGGACTCGGTGGGCGCTCTGATACATGAGACATTCAGCGCGCTCATCAGGAACGTCCCCGGAGACCTTGATATTGATAACGATTCGCTGGACGTGGTTCACGACACAATGAACCTCTACACCCAGCCGGCTGGGCCGGTGTACCATCCTTACGCCAAGGCCGAGTTCATGCTGGTCAACACCAGCAGTTCCTACAACCCGGATTCAGAGGATGGGCCGAGCCGGTCGATTCTGAGAGAGATCGAGGTTGAGGCCGAGGTTGAGGGACAGAACGGGTCGATCGACAGCGTCTACGTGCTCAACCTGCCTGAGTCGCTGGCAGTCGGGCAGGCAGTCGAATGCACTCTCGCCTTGGTTCTGCCGGTTGGCACCACTCCTGACGGCTACTCCGGTTGGGTTACCATCAGCGCCTACGACACGCTTGGCTTCTCAGTGCAGGACAGCTTCTTCCTGAACGTGCGCGGCCCGGAGCCGCGGCAGAATCTCGACTCGCTCCGAGTGGCGCCGATACCGTTCAAGCCGTATCAGAACCCGGAGCACGACGCCATCCACTTCCAGGGGCTGAGTTCTGGTGCACGCGTCACCGCTTATGACGCATCAGGGCAGATGGTCTGGAGCGCGACCGAGTCAGGCGACGGCCATCTCGCATGGGACGCAAAGGTCGCGAGCGGCATCTACGTCTACCTCGTGATCTCGGCCGACGGCAAGTCGAGCA